>DASUMD010000092.1:0-6611 GCA_036277875.1 Nitrososphaeraceae archaeon | reverse complement strand
GTTAAGCAGAAAAAAATTCAATCTCCTGCCATAATCATTATTGGAAAAGTTGTTGGAATTCAAAACAAGATAGAATGGTTCCTTCCAAATAACTAGATTTATCCAAAATAATTATATCCTAAGTTAGTAATCCTAATGCTTTTATGACTAGCTAATTTTATTATCTTGTTGAGTAAAATTTTCCTCAATAAAACCATAGCAATAACACGTGGGGAAAAAGACAATACAGAATTTACAAGAATTGTGAAGGAAGAGGGAGGTACCCCAATTACCTTGCCAACTATGAAGTTAATTCCTATTGACCCAAATCATTTTCATAAAAAATTCTCTGACATTTGCTCCAAGAAATATGACTACTATGTCTTTATGAGTCCTAATTCTGTCGATCTCTTCTTTAAAATGGTGAGAGAAAATAGTTTAACTCAATTGCTGGACGAACAATTAACGAATTGCGATGTTATCGCAATAGGTCCGTCAACAAGAAAAAAACTGGAGGCGAATAATATTTCGGTAAAGTGGCAACCAAGCGAATATTCCACATTTGGTATTTTGAAATTATTAAGAAAATTGTCACTCAAGCCAGGTACTCGAATTATGATACCGAGGAGTGGTGCATCAAACTCTTTCCTAAAGGATGAATTAGATTCAAAGGGAATAATTTTGGATGAATTTTACATCTATTATCCCCAAGTAGAAACAATAAATCATACATGGATTGAATTCTCTAAGGAAATTAAGAATAATAACGTACAAGCGGTGATTTTTACCAGCCCGTCGGCAGTACGCTATTTCTTTTCTATAATGCAAAACATACTTCCGAATTTTAATGGATACATTGATAACATCGACGCATTGATAAGTATTGGTCCTAATACAACAAAAGAGCTTCATCTAAGAGACATATTTCCAATTGAATCTAAAGAACATACAATTAATGGCACCCTGCAATTGGCAAAAAGAATATTTTCCAAGTGATAATGGATGGTCATTTTTTGAATATAACGCTAACAACAAGGTTTATTCAAACGAAGTTACTAGATACTACCTGATAACCACAAATTGTCCGAAGACGGTAGCGAAGGCGTATTTGACATTGAAACATTAAAGGACATAGGCCCGGCAACTAAAACCTCTTTGAGGGAGGCTGGTTTTAGATCCATCAAGGATCTAGTTATTCGAGGTCCTTTAGATATTGCAGAGGCTACCGGAATAGCGATAGAGAAATGTATACTACTTTGCAACAGGGCGAGAGAAATATTAGAAGATATTGGTGTTTTTGATAAGCCGTTTATTACTGCAACTCAAATTTATGAAAAGAGGAAACTAGAATATCGTATTCCCACGGGTTCAAAAAATCTAGATGAGTTGTTGGGCGGTGGAATAGAAACAAGGGCAATTACTGAACTATATGGCGAATATGGTACAGGAAAGACTCAAATTTGTCATACTCTCTGCGTCACCGTTCAACAAAATGCCGCAGAAGGTAATCTTTCTAGAGCGCTCTATATTGACACAGAAAATACATTTAGGCCGGAAAGAATTGCAGCCATTGCATCTGCAAGGAAATTTGATCCCAATAAAACTCTTGAAAATGTTATCGTTGCAAAAGCATACAATAGCTCTCATCAAGAAGTAATTATTCAGGAATCTCCGAATATTATCAATTTACACAATATTAGAATCATGATTGTTGATTCCATAGTATCACACTATAGGGCAGAGTTTCTTGGCAGATCCTTCTTGTCAGAAAGACAGCAAAGAATTAACAGATTGTTACACATCCTCTTGAGAATTGCTGAAACGTGCAAAATAGCTGTGGTAATAACGAATCAGATACAGTCTTCGCCAGATGCGATATTTGGTGATCCTAACAAAGCCACAGGTGGCAACGTAATGGCTCATACCAGTACATATCGACTCTACCTAAAGAAAGCTGGTAAAAATAGAATCGCCAGAATGGTCGACAGTCCGTATCATTCAGAAAGGGAGATCCTATTTGCACTAAATGACCAAGGTATTGGAGATCCGCAAAAATAGTTGTTCGTCAGAATCATGAACATTGAGTGGTTTCACAACTTCAACGACAATCGAAATACAATATCAAACAAGTTTACCAGTTAATATTAAATTATGGAGCAATATGATAATCCAGCATGCCAAAATCTCACGGTATAAGAAGGAAATCTAGACATATCATGACAAAGGGGAATATGTCAAAAGGGCTATCACATTTATTAATTAATTATTCAATCGGTGACAAAGTTGTGGTGATAATAGACCCTCGAGAGCATAAAACAACCCCACATCGAAGATTCCAAGGAAGGGTTGGGTATATCAAGGAAATTGGGAGAAGAACTGCAAAGGTTGGGATACTTGTCGGCGATAAACAAAAGTTCTTGCAAACAAAGTTTAATCACATCCGTCCAATAAAATAGAAGGTATTACCTGTTGACAAAAATAACAAAAAAAGAAATGATAACACTTCCTAATGTAAAGGAAATACTGGAGGCAAAGAAGGTAGACGAAATGGATCAAATTCAGAGATGGACCTATGATTATGTAAATAAGTTTTCAAAAATAAGCAGAAAACAGGCGCAAAAACTCGTGAGTGAATTAGTAACTCAATGTGGTCTTACTGAAGAAGAGGCAGTAGAAGTGGTGAATATATTACCCTCTTCTCTGGAGGAAATAAGGGCTTTTACATTTGGCTGGAAGAAATTGATTCTAACATCAACTTCAGAAAGCATATTACAAAAAATAACGGCAGTCCATGAAACTTAAAAAGTCCGCTGTATATAATTGCAAATAATTGGATTCTAGTAGTTATAATAACTTTCATAATAGACATACCAGTCATGATTATAATCTTCATAGTCATAAGTTTGAAGAATATGCGTATGTTCTAGATTTCGCTCTTAGAGGTAAATCCCTAACAATAAGGGGGAGAGAAGGAATAATTATTCAGGCGATAGGCGAAAATCGTTTGACATTATTAGAATTGCTTGGGATTCAAAACGGTAATTTTGACATCGGTGAAAGAGTGTATATTGGAAAAGAAGGAAGAAACAAGATAATTAGTGTTCTTGGAAAGTTGCAATATGATTCAATATCGCAATCTGCAAAGAATGAACTACCTTCTATTGTAGAAAAGATAGTTCTGGCAAACGAGGAACGATTTGTGTCATATATTAATACGGCCCAGCCAATAACTCCAAGAATTCATTCGTTAGAATTGATACCAGGAATAGGAAAAACATACATGATGAGCATAATCAATGATAGAGAAAATAAAAAATTTACTTCTTTCTCAGACATCCAATCAAGAATCGGACTAAAAGATATCCACAAACTTGTAGCAAAAAGGATAGTTGAGGAGATAACTAAAGAGACTAGGATGACATTATTCGTTGGGAGATGACAAGAGGACCTATCTTGGTCAGCATTTTCTAATAGATTTTAGTGCAATTACAAAAATAGTAGAGTCATGCAATGTCGGAAAGAAAGATGTTGTATTAGAATTTGGTACTGGATATGGTTATCTAACTAAGAAGATCGCAGAGCTTGCAGGAAGGGTATATACTTATGAAATAGACAAGGAATTGTATTGTAAAGCAAAGAGTTATCTTGTGAACAATTCGAATGTTATGATTTTCAATCAGGATTTCTTTGAAGCAGATCAGTTTGAATTTGATTATTTCGTATCAAACATTCCGTATGGTAGATCCAAAGAGATAGTGAAATGGTTATCATTACATGAATTTGGTGAGGCAGTGATAATGGTACAAAAAGAGTTTTTTGAAAAACTCACTGCGTCTCCAGGTAATGCAGATTATTCTGTTGTATCAGTTTTTTCTCAATATTGTTTTGATATTGATCCTCTATTTGATGTAGACAAAAACTCCTTCTTGCCACCTCCAAAGATAGAATCCAAGGTAATAAGGTTAAAGAGAAGGAGAAACAAAATGAACAAGGAAATTATTGCAGGGCTAGAATTTCTTTTTAGTTACAGAAACAAGAACGCAGCCTCATTGTTAAACACTAAACTGTATCAAAATAAAAAAATCGATCAGTTGAATGTTGAAACCCTGGTAAAAATTTGCAATGAATTAATTGAAAGTAAGCAATTTAGAAAATAACTAATTTGAAAAGTTGTACAATTATAAATTTGCGTGTGTATTTCGTCTATATTGTATTTACCGTCAGATGACAGCATTTTCCTGTCCAATATAGTTAACCACTATCATGGTCAGTTGGCACTGGAAATAGGAACCAGTAGTGGGACCATTTTTAGGGAATTGTCAAAAAATTTTAGTATTGTAATAGGAACTGATATTGATTTCAATTCTTTAAAACATTCATTAAGGATGTCGAAAAACGATAGATTGATTTGCTGTGACGCTGCCACGGCATTACATAATGTAAAATTTGATTTGATTGTATCAAATCCGCCTTATCTTCCAAATGCCATGAATCATACTGATAGAACTGTTGATGGTGGACCTACAGGTATTGAAGTTTCAATTCATTTTCTAACAAGCGCGATTGATAAATTGAATAACAATGGTAAAATCCTCATACTGGTATCAAGTCTATCAGATAAGGGAAAATTAGATCGATTTATATCCAAAAATAATCTCATAAAGAAGCAAATAGCCCAAAAAGATCTATTTTACGAAACGTTACAAATTATTGAATTAAGTAATTGAATAACTAAATAAATGAATGGATTAACACTTAATCAGTTACTGTGTTACCTTAAATGTGTCCTTGATCTTTTTGCGATTTCATTGGCCATCTTGCTTAATGATGCTGAACCACCCAGGTCATATGTAAGACAATTTCCTTCGTTTATTGTTTCTTCAGTTGCTGCAAAAATTGCATTACAAATCTCATTTTCTCCGAGATATTTAGCCATTAAAGCACCGGATAGGATAGTCGCTACTGGATTAACTTTATCAGAACCTGCATATTTTGGTGCGCTTCCATGTGCTGGCTCAAACATTGCGTAGTTATCACCATAGTTTCCGGAATAGACATTCCCAATAGATCCAACATGCCCTGATGCACATTCAGAGACAATGTCCATGAACAAGTTAGTGCTTAGCAAAATACTCTTGTTAAACCGTTCTGGATTTTTTACCAATTGTTGTGTCATGTTATCAATATAATATTCCTCTACAGAAATTTCATTGAATTCCGATTGAATGTTTTGAACAGCTGTCCAAAATATTCCGTCAGTTTCTTTTAAGATGTTCCTCTTTGTAATAACATAAATTTTCTTAAATTTCATTTCAGTTGCTACCTTAAATCCATGCCTTACTACGTTTTCACAACTTTTCCTAGTTATCTTTCTCACAGCTATTGCAGCATCATCACCTATCTTGAATTCTATTCCCGAATAGAGTCCTTCAGTTGCCTCCCTGATACAAATAAAATCCAGCTGATTTGAAGAATTTTTGTAAGTCTTAATCGGTCGAACATTAGCGTAGAGATTGAACCTTTGCCTAATGCTTACTGCCACGCTTCTAGGAGCGTTAGGAGTTGGAATAGTTGTTGTGGGGCCCTTGAAACAGGCGTCAGAGTCTTCCAAAAGTTTCCATACTTCGTCAGAAATATAAGAATTGCCACCGCTTTTTGTCCACCACTCCGATCCTGCTTCACAAGGAATTAATTTAATTTTCGAATTACATTCCTGTAGAACATGAACCATTGCATTAACAAGTTCGGGTCCTGTTCCATCACCCTTTATGATAACAGCAGATTTAGTCAATCCTTATCAAAAATGATACTGTCTATTTATATCTATTTGGAGACCAATGAAATCTTTGCCAAGTATGTATCACTCAGGGGTGGAGAACTTGTCAGATTACTGATTTTCACAAAACGATCTTCGGAAAAATATGAATAATCCACATTGTAATCAGCCAGAGTAATATTCTGATATACATTACTCCCAGTTGAGTTATCTACTACCTGAATTGTACTGTTATCTGCAGAATAGATTTTCATGAAATCATCCAACGTCAATCTCACTGGTCGTACAAATTGCATATGAACTTGGTCACCTATTTTGTCTGTATGTATTACCCTGAGACACTCCCGCCCATCCTTACTTTTTCCAACATTATCCGGCAATAGTTTCTTTTGTCCGTCAATTTCCAAGACTATTTTTGAGTGAACATTAAATGTGTCATGATGCGACCTGAGACAAACCTGTACCGGAGATGGAGCTGGAAAGAAGTGCATTATCACAAATCCGGAAAGAGTTGCAATCCCCACAATAATTGGCGGTATCAAAATTTGTTTTTTCCCCATTTTTTTCCTCGGTTTCTCTTCCTTTATTTTTCTTTTAGGCACCCATTGTCACCAATATAGAATCTTAAAAATGCACTTTAATATATTTGAAAAAGGTTTAACGGTATTCTACAAAACCGTAATAGCAACAAGGTAGTTTCAATCGACCAAGTGGCTATTGTTAATGTTATATTGTAGGCACCAATATTGAATTTTATTGTATGAAATCTATATCGACGGTTCAAGCAGAGGAAATCCGGGTCTTTCGGGAATAGGAATAATTGGAATCAACGAAAGCAAAAGAGTATTTAGTTATA
>DASUMD010000091.1:0-8835 GCA_036277875.1 Nitrososphaeraceae archaeon | reverse complement strand
AATTGATAATCGATTTGTAAACCATACAATTCCTCAGAAACAAATTTTCTTCTTTGTTTAAGTGGAACTTTCTCATTCGTCAATCGTAACAGCTCACTTTGTTGGTCTTCAATTAGTCGTTGTATTTTCCTTAAAGGCTTGTTCATAACATCAATAATTTATTCAATCTTTGTTAGTTTATTATTTATTAAATCAAAATCATTATTGTCATCGTAAAATAATTTATGAAAACGATTCAGTTTAACGTGTTCATCTCTTATTCTCTTTCCTTCTATAAGTTCATTAATTATCTTGAGAGTAGTGTTTTTTGAAGATCCCTTCTTCTCCATGTATTTGATTACTTGATTTGTTATACTTCCAGGATTTTGTTTAATAAATTTAATAATCTCAACTTCTCTCCTGTCTTCCTCTTGTCGGATTTTTGTTGGTAACATACTTTCTTCCATAGCCGTACAGGCCTCATATAAGGGTTAGTCATCAGGATTTGCCGTTTACAAATGTTAGAGTCAAAGCAAATGCAGTGACTAGAAATTCTAATTTGGATCCACTTGAAAATCCAGATTCATCCCAATCGTCCCATTTTAGTAATTTACAATTTCAGCGACTAGCGATTTAATTGTTTTTTTAGAATTCTAATTTTGGATTCGAATTATTAACAATTCGCATCCCGACGGGCCCGATATAAAATTTGCAATGTCACAATACAAATTACAGATGTTTAAATATTGGAAAAATTGCATGCATTTATTGCTAACTATAAAATCTAGAATAATTTTGGTCGGAGTCAGCCTGTTAAGTTCTCTGGCGCTTACACTAATGACAAATTATGATATGACTTATGCTCAGTCTCCAGAGACCACTACAAAATTGGTTCACGCAGGAGAAGGAAACGCTACTTCTATGGTAATGCTGTTCGTTCCTCAAAAAATAGAGATCAAAACCGGTGAGAGTGTCACTTGGAATAATCCGACATCTGTCGCTGAGCCTCACTCTACTACTTTCATACAAGATGGTAAATATTTTCCCCCTCCAGCAGTACCATTCTCTGTTGCAAATTCTACAAATCTCAAGCCTTTGGCAACGGATCCTAATATCGACCCTTTAATAATCCCTGGTTCAAATCAAAACGGAACTATTAGCGTTGTAATTGACAACGCAAGAAATTATATTCCTGTATCGATCGATTCTACGGGTAAGAACGTAACATATCTACCTCCAAACGCAAACTACACCTTCGATGGAACGGAAAAATACGTTAATTCTGGCTGGATTTGGCCTGAAGGACAGTCTCCGCCTGGCGCTCCTCCAATTAGTAAATTCACAGTCACTTTCCAAAATCCTGGTATGTACTCTTATTTATGTACCTTACACCCATGGATGACAGGAACTGTCACAGTCAAGTAACCAATTCAATCCTATCCCATGAGTTGGTAACGATCTTAATTCATTTTAGATAACATATGGCATACGAACATAAAAATCATGTCAGATATGATTCACAATCGACAGCCCATCTTTATATTCTGTGCATCCGATAAAATTCTAGTATTAAGATTCCTAATTAAGTTACGACTGAATATTCAGTCGTATCCCGACGAGCCCGTAATAAAATTAGTTGTCTAATCGGATTCTAGAATATTAAGAAATTGAAAAATGAGATTTCAAAACATTTCATTGGAAATTAGCACTAATTTTCATTGTTGCCTGTACTTTTTTTTTATGCAATATTCTACGATTTACCTATTTTTGTTCCCTACTAATGTCTAATTTTTTCATAAGGTAATGCCAGTTTTTTTCTAATTCCTTAAGCAATACGAGAGATGAAAAAATTTCCTTATTCCCATGTCAATTATAAGTATAGGGTTGATCCTGCCAGTATAATATCGTCATCTATTATTTTTGCTGCTGTAGTTTTTTCTGCAAATCATACTGCCAATCAAACATAGATACACTTTTTGTTAACTCTGTAGAATTAATATTTTCTTTGACTAAGATACGTCCCATATTGCCATGTTCCTCTTGAAATCCATGACTATGAAACATGTAACTACCTGGATACTTCCATTTAGCTTCAATTATTGCCGCATCACCGGGAGCTACTTGGATAGTTTGAGCTTTATACGGTTTATTAGAAAGTAGTCCTGACGGATATACGTCAAAAATTGTACTATGCAGATGCATTGGTGAGCTAATAGTAATTCCCATGTTAACAAGATAGATTCTAAGCAGGTCGCCCTGTGTTATCTCTAGAGGATAACTCATATATTGATACGAATAACCATTTATTGGATAATGGTTAGCTAGAAATTTAGTAACATTTTTCTCATCGGTACTAAATTCACTCATTACCATATAGTACTCTTTTGCAGGCTTTAATGGTTTGTCTTTAGGATCTATAATGAAAGCTCCATACATTCCCATTCTAATGTGCTCTGACACTGGAGGTACATGGCAATGATACATTAGTGCACCAGCTGGCTCTGCAGTTATATTATAAGTATAAGATTTTCCGGGCATTATCACGGGTAAAACACCATCGTTTTTATCATCATGGATACCATGAAAATGAATGGTATGTGGAAAAGTACCATTATTTACAAATAAAATACTCGCACTTTCTCCTTCTGTCAATCTCACTGTGGGTCCAGGGACGGTTCCATTAAATGCCCATGTTTTTATTTTTTCACCAGGTGCTATTTCTATTTCAGTATTTTCTAAAATAATTGTAATTTTCTTGGTAGGACGAAATCCCTCTTCCTGATTTCCCGATATACTGCCATTATTATTACTATTACTATTATTTTGATTTTGAGCATAAATAGTCTTTATTTGTTGATAAGTGAAATCGGATATTGAGTATATGGTCAATATCAAGAATATAGTCACAAGTACGTACGCAGCTAACTTTTGGAAAGTTGTTGTAAACATAGTGGGTATATTTAGCAATACATTTGTTAATTTAAGCATTTCCTAAAGTTTAATAGATATAGAGGAATAATTTTACAAATAAGCAATCTATGTTTCTAATGCAAAGAAAAGATGGAATTCATATATGATGTCATAGGATTTATTTTATTTCTATACAGAATTATTTAATATCGTCTAGCGTATCAAAAGTGTAACGATAAAAAGCGTGACAATCTTTCAACTGAAGCAATTTCTGACATGGTTAAGGAAAGAAATAAAAATTGTTATTGAAGAAAGACTATACCGACAATTGATAAAAAAGCTGATGCAAACTCCTTAATTAAAGAAAACCTTAAAGCTTAACAGTCCATTTTCATATCAGAATCCTAATTTAGAACCGATTATGTCGTGGGTATCGATGAACTCTTCATCGGAGCGCCTAGTGTTCTTCACTTCTTTATTCTTGCCAAGAGAAATTAGAAATTCGAATTGGGATCCACTCGAAATTCCAGATTCATCCCTCCGGGCCCGAATTTATATCAAAATGATTAACCTTCCAGATTTTACCTTGAAGAATACAGTTTTAGATATTGGTTTATCTAATTAATTTAGGACTTAATAAGTTAGCACTAGATCAAAAAGTTAGCATTAGTTTAAATACATGAATGACCTTGATAAAGCTATGGAACTACAAAAAATAGATAGTACACCAAAAATGATAATTGTATACTGTACACTTGCGGGATTGATATCAGCTATGCTAATTTCGGGACTGTTAGCAGTCATAGACTTTGCATCAGGTACACCAAGCGGAACCTTTTTTGCCGTAATAGGATTATCACTGGGTTTTAACGATCCCGCCTCCGCTCAATACGTTGGTTTAGGATTACATACATTGACTGGTACTGTAGCTGGTAACATATTTGGACAAATAGCACTATTCTGGCGAAAACTTATTCCATACAACATGAAAAGGGGAGTATCTTTTGGGTTACTGCTTGGGATATCTTTATGGGCAGTATTGTTCGCTCCGTTAGCAACATTTGGAATTCAACCTAAACTAGATACATTCATGATCACAGAGGCGAATACCTATGCACACTCGATAGCAAATCATTTTGCCGGACTGTATTATTTTGTATTGGGAGCATCATTACTATTCCATCTAGTCTATGGCGCTATCTTTGGATTACTGGCAGGAAGAATGACAGGAGTAAAGCTCTCAACGCGTAAGCTTATAGACGTCAGAATTAAGGGGAATTAGTCGATTCTCCTTTAAATCAAAATACGAGCGCAAGATGACTACGTTGAAACTTCTAATGAATGAGATGGATTCAAACGACTTGAGACCGAACCGACTCGATATGTGTACTGATAACAGTATTGATAGAAACAAGCAAAAGAAAATTAGGATCCTAGTCTCTGGGGCAAGTGGGTTTATTGGCCGCAGGCTTGTTAGGAGGCTGCTGGTCTCACCTAGCACAACGAACTGGAGTATAAGATGTATGACAAGAAAAGCACAATCACTTTCAAGCTATTTTCAGAATGACGGAGACAATTTGGAATTTGTGCAAGCTGATGTTCAAAACTATCCTGAATTAGTAAAGGCATTAACTGGTGTTGATATTGCCTTTTATCTTATACACTCGATGGAAGGATCGTCAAAGGAATGGAAAGAATTTGCTGAGCGTGATAGAGTTGCTGCAGAAAATTTTGCTCAGGCAGTGAATGAAGCCGGAGTATCGAGAGTTATTTATCTTGGGGGCTTAACATATGCACCCGAACAAGAATTATCCAATCATATGCAAAGTAGAAAACAGGTAGGTGAAATTCTAAAAAAATCTAATGCTGCTGTTACAATATTTAGAGCAGCTGTCATTTTGGGACAGGGGGGCGGATCTTTTCAAATGTTGCAATATCTTGTAGAAAGGTTACCTTTGATGGTATGTCCAAAATGGGTATTGACAAAATCTCAACCCATTGCGGTTGATGACGTAGTCGAATATCTGGTCAGATCTATAGAAACGAATGATACAAAGTCCAAAACATTCGATATCGGTGGACCGGAAATCCTCTCTTACTTGGATATGATGCGACGATATAGCAATACTCTCAAAAAATCGATTAAAATCATTATCATTCCATTCTTAACACCAAGACTTTCTTCTTATTGGGTTGATCTCATAACACCTGTGAAAGCATCGCTTGCACGGCCCCTTATCGATAGTCTCAGACATGAGGCAATAGTAAAAGACAATTCTATTGGTGAGATCATTCCACTTCGCTTAAAGAACTTTGAAAACTCAATCAAAATAGCAAGGAGTGAGCAAACTGAAAATGAGAGAATTATCCAGAAAGAGAGGACATCTTCATGTTTGAATAAACGAATATTATTTGCATCTACTATCGCCATGGCAATTGTAGGATTTACATACTACTTTTTGGATGCGAGAATAGAAATCTTTCAGCCCATTTGGGTGGCATTGGCAGGTCTTTGGTATTTTGGTATAGCTTTTTCAATATTCTTTATACATAAAGGTGCTAGATTAGGGTCAATAATAGCTGGGATTATTGGATGGATTACATTGACATTTTGGCTCCTTGATAATTTCTATCTAATATTTGAGACATCAGTTCTTGCATCACCACCAGGATATGTCATGACAATTCGAAATTGCATAGGAGCAGCAATAGCAAGTTTGGTTATTGCCTCATCTCACAATCTGTTTCACAAGATACGAGTTCACTGTCTTTAGTATATGTTAAAAATGTTTAAACATGGAAAAGTCATTTACTTACGAATGCCGACAACTTCATATGAATCGATTACTTGCTGCGTTCTTTATTAGGGGATCAAGTGTATAAGTTTGGTATTTATCAGAGATAAAAAAGTGAAAGGCCATTCATATGCTTATCTTGTAAAAAATGTATGGGATAAAAAGAATGAAAGAGTAAGACAAGAAATTGTTAAATATCTGGGTAGGTCTTCGAAAGTAGCACTTGAGGATTTCCCAAAAGAGTTTCAAAAGGACCCCAATGTAGTTACGTTTATTGCTTGTCATTCTTCGGATGCAGAAAAAAACGAATTTATCATGAAAGAGAAAATGTTAGAGCTTCTCATAAGAAACGATACCAATTCTCTGGTTGATATATTTGAGAGATATTCTCAGTTTTTTGGACTTGTTAAGTTCTACGAAAGATTGCTTGCTCCTGTGATGTACAAGGTGGGAGAGTTATGGAAGGCTGGTAAACTGAATGTCGCAACAGAGCATGTCTGTAGTAATGCTGCGCATACACTTGTAAAAATAATAAATGAAAAGTTCTCAAGGAATCCTGTAGTGAATAGAAAAGCTCTCAAGATCTTGATATGCACACCTGAAGGTGAATATCATAGTTTAGGATGCATGGTAATCGAATCTTTTCTAAGAAGCAAAGGCTGTTGTGTCTCCAACATTGCACCTTCTGTTCCTTCTGACGCAATCATAGCCTTTGCGGGTAAATTTATTCCTGATTTGATTATGATCTCGATAACTTTGGACGAAAATATTGGTGCTGCTAATAAATTGATAAATAAAATATTAGAGTCAAGGATAAATGTTCCTCCTATACTAGTTGGTGGTATTGGAACTGAATCAATAACAATAAAAAGCCAAAATGATAAACTCAAAAAAGTAAAATTTTTGAAAGGGATAAAGTTAAGTGGTATTCTTCCCAGTATCAGAGAAGCTACAAAAGACAGACCAAAACTTAGTGAAACAATTACAAAATGATTTTCATAGGCGCAGAAATTATTCTTAGTGGTCTTATTTCAGGAATAGTAGCTACAGCAGTAATGACAGTGACCGAAATCCCATCATGGAGAAAATGGAGATTGCTGGGAGTATTTGAATGGCATGAAAATCAAATGCTTTCTAGTAGATTTTTCCATATTCCTAGAAATAAACTTAGTTTCAAATATATTTTCTTTCTGCATTTCCTAAATGGATCATTGGGAGGTATTGTGTTTGCATTGATACTATCAATTCATATCATTCCTATTACGTGGAATTACACCTTGATGTTATCAGTGTCGTATGGATTTGCTCTCTGGATTGCCACACTTGCACCAATACATAAGCCGGTAACGGGGCATTCTGTATGGAATCATCAGTTAGGTCATTTACCTTCAATTGCCAGTCTCATTGGTCATTTGATATACGGATTTGTATTAGGTATTGTAATAATTATATACTACTAACTTCTCAAATTGGTGAAATAATAGAGATATGAGAATCTGGGACATTCCTGCAAATAAATTATGCACGAAACATCTTCTTGGTGAACATAGTGAATTGCATGGGCTGTGGAATATTTTGACACAAAATAAATCTGGTTATTCCAGACACCCTGAAACCGTAAGATGGAAGGGGAAATTGGCAGCACTATTCCTTAGGCATGAAGAGCTTGCCCTAGAAATGAAGAAAAGAAATTATCAACACAAAAGCGACTTGAATAGGGTATTTGCTACTGGCCTGTCAGTTCAGGAAAAGTTCGTAAACTCATATGACGAGCAGCTAGAGATACTAAAGGGCAAAGGATGCAAGTGCAAAATTACCTAAAGCCAGATCTTTTGGCGTTTCATGTTTCTAACAAAGTATGACTATACATTTCCTAATATGAAAGCAAGTGCGAATCCTGCCATTATAGCAAGGCCTACTCTACTCGCTCCTCCTTGCTCATAAGCTTCAGGAATCATCGATTCTCCTAACATGACTAAAATTGCACCTGCGGCAAATGACAAAGCTATTGACAGTATCTTAGGTTCTGTATACGATGACACTGTAAAGCCAATCGCTGAAGAAACTGTTCCTACAGATACAGCAAGTATCCATAAAAAAAGTATCGATCTTTTACTTCTCCCACTAGACCGCATACCTTCTGAAGACGATAGTCCCTCTGGAAAATTGGAAATGAAAATAGCCGCCAGAAGAACAACATCTATTGATCCCCCTATTGCTAACGAAATACCAAGTGCCATATTTTCAGGAATGTTATCCATCACTGAACCTGCTAATATGGCGGAACCAGAGATATTTTCACCCCCACCAGCTTCTGTCCCATGAGATTTCTTCCTGTGTCTGATATTGCCTTGCAGTGAACGTTTGCTAAGATAGTAATTTGCTATAGTATAAGATAACCCACCAGAGATAAATCCAATGATTACTGGAGGTATTGACTGTGACATCTTAAATGCCTCTTCCATTAAGGAAAAAGCAAGAGATGCCACAAGCACTCCGCTCCCAAAAGCCATTATAACGGCTATAGTCCTCTTGGAAAGCCTTGTAGTTAGTGCCAGTAGACAGCCTAACAGTAGAGGTACACTGACAACAAATCCCCAAAATAGAGAGCCTGCGATGCTGGTAAGGTCTGCTGCTATCTTGCTGCTCACCTCCCTTCATACATATTTAGCTTAGTGGTTTGATATTTCATATTTTACAATATCAATAGCCTGTCTATAAAGGCATTTTATGATTGGTAGCATATTCAGGGTTATGCATTGCTCTTATTGAGAATTCATAATAAATTATAAATCTAGTAATATGTGTCCGGCCAAGCCCTGAACTACTTTCTACGTGTTTCTAATTATTCTTTTGAATTCTTGTGAAAAGTGATCCAAAAAAAAATATGTCAAAAAATGATTCTCATCCCTCAGGGCCAGTAACGCATGTGTCACAATTAGCTGATCACTCTTCCTAGCAAGGTTTGTTTAATTGAAATGATGATATGTAGCTTTTAGTTTCCCTCATTCGTCCGCGCATGTAAGGATCTACAGACTTCCATATGTTTCGTACCAAGAACTCTCCTTCTTTTGGATCGGGAATACTTACTCGGACAAATTCAAAGTTGTTTTCAGTAGGGAACCCAACTGGAAGCTGCTTCAGATGAACC
>DASUMD010000090.1:0-6204 GCA_036277875.1 Nitrososphaeraceae archaeon | reverse complement strand
GACAATGAACGTGGGAATTGCATAAACGTCAAATCTCATTGCGACTCCCTGATTATCATCTACATTTAGTCTGCCAAAAACAACTTTTTCTTCATATTTTTTTGCGAGCTTGTCGAAGATTGGAAGCATGAACTGACATGGGCCACACCAAGTTGCCCAAAAATCTACAAGAACCGGTTTATTACCACCGATAACTTCGTCAAAGTTCTTTTCAGACAATTCAACTAGTGCAGGTTTATTGGGATTTGAACTCATTGTTACAATTTATGATCGGAATTGATATTTAAATCTTGTAATGCACTGTTTTTCAAAATCAAAAGTTGTTAGATAGTCAACAAGAATCAACGCTCTCTAATCAAAATATCTTGAATCTAGTTTCATTGGTTAGAGATCTAGTATGAATCTGACTTTGTATTGACCATCTTCCTGGAAAACTTCCATTTCATGATAGGTAATGCCCTTTATCTCAGTCCTGTAATTGTGTCTTGATAGATCTATTGATTCAGCCATTCCCCATGCAGTTAGACGATATTTTGTATCCAGCTTGGAGATCTCTATTTCGAAACTTGATATTACTTGATTATCTATAGATAGAAGTAAAAGCACTTTTTCTAGCCAGTTGAACAATAATTCTAGATAATCTTCACCTTCTACCTGGAAATCAGTCTTGCTTGTTCCTCTGACATTTTTGATTTCAAACATTACATTAATTACAGCTGTGGCGGCGTAGGAAAAAGCTTCTTCCAAACTATCGCCCCATGCCTCAATGTATGCGTCTGTTATGTGCTCAAGATATTTGAAACCGCCAGACAATAATCTTTGTTTTTGTCCAGGTTTTATTATAACTAATCGCAAAATCTAAATGATCACTCACGATCCTCATGATTGTGAAGTTAGATCTTCCGAGAGGAATGAGAGATTTGCAATATGAGGAATTAAGAAATATTTCCTTTATCAGAGACAAATTTGTCGAAACTGCAGAAATCTTTGATTTTAATCAAATTGAACCATCAACTTTGGAACTACTATCTACTCTTGAAGCGAAAAGTGGGCCATCAATAATTCAAGAAACATATAGTTTTAGGGATAAAGGAGGCAGAGACGTTGCATTACGATTTGATCTAACTATCGGACTGTCAAGATTTGTTTCTGTGCGTAGAGATCTTAAGCTTCCAGCAAAATTATCGTCATTTGGAGGAGTCTGGCGTTATGACGAGCCACAACTTGGCAGGTATAGATATTTTCATCAATGGGACGTTGAAATATTTGGATCCCCGGATGTAGATGCCGACGCGGAAGTGATAGACTTTGTTTCATCATTTTTGAGTAAATTGAAAATTGATTTTGTTATCTTGATAAATCACAGATCAATATTAGAAGAGTATCTCTCAAAATATCTAGGCATAACAAATAGTTCTGTGATGAGTGAGATGATGAGGGCTATTGATAAGTTATCTAAAAAAAGTTCAGAGCAAATCATTAATGAATATTCGGGAAAGCTCAACCCTATCAAATTGCAAGAATTTATCAAATTTGTTTCCGTTACCGATCGACCAGATAAAATATTAGATAATGACAAGTTAATGGAATTTAAATCGTCAGACAAACTACGGGGATTGATTGATTCCCTAAAATGTAGACGGGTAAAAAACATGATGGTAGACCTTAGGATTGTACGTGGTCTTGATTATTATTCCGGGTTGGTATTTGAAGCTAAAGAACTTTCTTCACAAGCCGGATCACTAGTAGGGGGTGGTAGATATGACAAATTGACAGAGGCATTTGGAAGAAAGGATTTGTTTGCAACCGGTGCTGCAGGAGGAGTGGAAAGGATATTATCTGCAATTAAATACAAATCTACCAAAATATTAAAAAAACCACTGATTTATGTCGCGTATGACTCGAAGAAAGAAAAAAAACATGCGTTAGAAGTAGTTTCAATTTTAAGAGATCTCGGATATTCTACTGACTATGATATAAACGGAAGGACTATCAGTAAACAGTTTCATGAGGCATCTTTAAAGAATGCCCTCGCAATCATAATAGTGAGCCTTGACGAATTCAAAAAAGGTAATGTTACCATTAAAACAGGATTAAAGGAACAAAAGCAAAGTATTACTGAAATTGCAAAATACTTGGACCAGATGATTTAAAGTTCTTTCAAATACTTATTCGTTTAACTGTCAATTATTTTCGCTAAATCTTAATCATCCGGATATTCTTCATCTTTATCATACCGTTTTCCTTCTTATCATATACCATTCTCACTACTAAATCCGGTGGGTCATAGCTAACATAGAGATCATCTATTTCGAGTACCTGGATGTCGTGCCCTAACATTATCTGTGACTCATTTATGCCATTTTCTATCAATTTCTTTTTTGCGGCTTGTGCAATGCCATCATCTGAAGTATTGGTTGTTAAAAGAACCTTGCCAGTACAATTCAGGGTCATCTTTAATGAAAAAACGGTTCCTCACAAATAAACTGTGTCTTCCTTCATATTTCATTTTTATATTTTTTTATCCCAATAAAAAAAGAATAATATATTTATTACTAGATAGAGACGTCAACGTAAAGGATAATGGTTGAGGTTGCAATAATTATTTGACAGACCGTATTTCACATGATGTCCTGATCATAGGCACGGGTTTGGCAGGATTGCGAGCTGCTATTTCCTGTGCTACGAGAAACGGGAGACTGAACATAGGAGTAATTTCAAAAGTTCAGGTAATGCGTTCACACTCCGTTTCAGCGGAAGGCGGAACTGCAGCAGTCCTGTTTTCTGATGAGGGTGACAACATTGAATCCCATATTTATGATACTATTAGAGGTAGTGACTTTCTTTGTGATCAGGATGTTGCCGAAAAACTTGCTCATGAAATACCCAATGAAATATATCAATTGGACAAATGGGGAATGCCCTGGTCAAGAAGGGATGATGGTAGGATTGATCAGAGGAAATTCGGAGGATATTCTTTCCCAAGGGCAACATATGCACAGGATAAAGTCGGATTCTATGAAATGCAGTCACTATATGATACGTGTCTAAAATATGATAACATACACTTTTACAATGAATGGTTTTGTACTTCAATTCTAGATGATGGGAACAATAACTTTGCAGGTGTTACTGCGATAGAGATGAAAAGCGGCAACTTCAATGTTTTCAAATCTAATTCTGGTATTATTGCCACTGGTGGAGCTGGCAGGCTTTACAGTTTTTCAACTTATGCATATTCTTCTACTCCTGATGGTCTGGATATGGTTTACAGATCTGGTTTAGCGCTAAAGGATATGGAATTTGTTCAATTCCATCCTACAGGAATTCTTCCATCCGGTATTCTTATAACTGAAGGAGCCAGGGGAGAAGGAGGCTATCTTATTAATAACCTGGGTGAAAGATTTATGAAAAACTATGCGCCTGAAAAATTAGAACTCGCTCCTCGTGACGTAGTTTCCAGATCAATGATAAAAGAAATTGAAAATGGAAGAGGATTTAAACACGAAACTGGTGTTGATTGTCTCAAATTAGATCTCACGCATTTAGGAGAGGAGCAAGTAAAGGAGAGATTAGCCGGAATTAGAGAAATAGGTATCAAATTTTCAGGTGTTGATATAATAAGTGAACCCATAGAGATAAGGCCAGTATGTCATTACATGATGGGTGGAATTCACACAAATATTGACGGTCAGACGGAGATGAATGGCTTGTGGTCGGCAGGTGAGGCCGCATGTAACGGTCTCCATGGGGCAAATCGACTTGGAGCAAATTCTACTTCTGAATGTTTAGTCTGGGGAAGTATAACGGGAAGGTTGGCAGCTGATTATGCAGAGAAGAAAAAGGAGAAGACGTTTAGCACAGCAGCTACCAAGATTCAGGCAGAAGAAAAGAGAATATTTGATGGGATCTTCCGAGGAAGGGGTCAGGTAAACCCGTATGATATTAGAAAGGAGTTTACTGATTTGATGGATATTAAGGCATATATTTTTAGAAATGAAAATGACCTCGTTCAGGGTTTAAATAAAGTTAGAGAGCTTAGAAAATTAACTTGGAAACACGTTGATGATAGCGCAAAGGAATATAACACAAATTTCATAAATGTAATGGAGATAGATTCATTATTGAGAATAGGGGAAATAATAATTGTAGGTGCATTGAACAGGCAAGAATCAAGAGGTGCACATTCCAGGACGGACTATCCTAATAGAGATGATGTTAATTTCTTAAGGCACACATTAGCATACTATAAGGGCGATGATGAACCTCAGTTTTCATGGCACCCGGTAACATTAACAAGGTATGTCCCAGCAGAGAGAAAATACTGATGAAAGAGATCGAACAGCCAAGTCGCAATAATTTGGAAGGGGTAAAGGGATGGCTCAATCCATCAAGATATGGATGGGAACGTATTTCATATTGGTTTCAGAGATTAACAGGGGTTTTTCTCCTGATATACTTCATTGGACATGTGTATGAAACAAGTACAATAGTCAACGGCCAGAATGCGTGGGAATCATTTTTAGAACTAACTCAGACAGTGTGGGGACATCTGTTTCTAATTATGGTAATAGGAGCAAGTACATTTCATTCCGCTAATGGAATTCGTCTAATCTTTACTCATGCAGGTATCGGATTGGGGACTCCTAGTAGACCTGACTATCCTTACAGTCCTTCATCGTTAAATTACAGACAAAAGTCTGGAATTTGGATTGCACTGATTCTATCTGCGGCTGCAATGTTCTATGGATTTAATGTCTTGTTTGGAGAGTAATCATGGAAAGTCACAGAGTGCTAAGAGAAAGTCAGGTAATGAAGATTCATTACGTTACAGGTATTGCGGCAATTTTTGTGGTTGCTGTTCATATTCTCATGAGACTCATTGTTCCATTTGAATTGAGTCTTGAATACGATTACATTATTGCAAATTACAAGAATATCATTTATGTTCTCATCCTCGAGTCAATCCTTGTATTGATTTCCGTTCATGGCTTTAATGGAATGAGAATAATATTGCTGGAACTAAGACAGACCAAACGTTGGGAAAATATGGTTACAGTTGTCACCATTTCTGCAATGATTGCGCTGATTGCTTATGGAACTAGAACAATAATATTGGCGAATGGATTGTGATTTGTAATATTGAGTAATACTGAAAATAAATACGAAGAGACGATAACACTAAAAGTATATAGAGAAAATAGGGGACAAAAAACAGGATCACATTATGACAATTTTGAAGTACCATACAAAAGATGGACTACTGTATTGGATGCATTATTGTACGCAAAAAGTTACATTGATCCGAGTGTTGCCATTAGATATTCTTGCAGGATGGCATCATGTGGTTCGTGTGGAATGAAAATTAACGGAATTCCTAGATTGGCCTGTTACACTAAAATCTCCGAATTGGAAACATCAACTATTGAATGCGAGCCTTTAGCAAATTTTCCCATAATAAGAGATCTGGTTACTGATTTCTCGCTTTTCTTTAACCATCATAAAGAAATGCAACCTTACATCCAGAGCAATGAAAATTCTGAAAATGATACTGAAAAAAAGACTTTTTCATATTACCAATCACCAGAAGATGTAGATAAATATCTTCAATTCTCGTACTGTATAAAATGTGGATTATGTTATTCTGCATGTCCAACCGTCGGTACGGATTTGAGATTTCCTGGTCCTCAAGCCTTGGCACAACTATACAGATATTATGCGGACACAAGGGATGAATCAAAGGATAGGTTGAAGATAGTCGATGACAGACATGGGATATGGAGATGTCACTTTGCAGGATCTTGCAGCAAGGTATGTCCAAAAGGTGTAGATCCGGCCTTGGGTATTCAGTTGCTAAGGTCCTACATGCTCGGTATTTCAAAAAATAACAAAGAGCCGGCAAAAAAAATTGAAATAATAACAGACGAAGAAGAAGAAGAAAATAATGACAATAATAGATAGTTCAAATTTTTAGCCCGGACGAACTATTTTGACGGTAATTTGCTTTCATTTACTTGCTTGTTTATGGCATCGGCCATAAAGTGATTGCTTACATTTACCTTTGATTCCGTTACGCCCTGAATCTTGTAGACATTATCCCGTATATCTTGAGCAATCTTAAAACCAAATATTGCAGGACAAAAGGGGCTTGTCAGGTGCAAGTCTATTTTTACCTTTCCTTCTTCGATATCTACTTTATCTATA
>DASUMD010000089.1:0-10289 GCA_036277875.1 Nitrososphaeraceae archaeon | reverse complement strand
TTTGGATCCGAATTGTTAATAATGCGATTCCCGTCGTCTGAGGACCCGAGATATCCATAAAGCTAGGCAACTTTAATTACTGACATATGTCGCTTTAATTTGTGAAATATTTCAACACAATTATCATTTTTGTTTTGATTCATGTTACTGCGTTAAGCCTACCTTTACATTCCGTATATTCTCATATAATCGATTCAAATAATGTCCAGCTATGGAAAATACCTAATGATAATTTGACAATCCAATTTGCATACAGGCCCGAAAAGCCAATTATTGATACTTTTACTACTTTGCAATTTAGCGTAACAAATTCACTAAATGGCAAGCATATTGGAGACTCATTGGCACAAGTAACTGTTACCAATGGTCAAAGATTGTTCAAGTTTCAGAACATAAGCACTCAGAAGGGCGATTTTTCGGTTGACTACATATTCCCTGATGATGGAACACATCAGGTGCTGTTAAGACTCGACAGAAATGAATCTATTCATTTGGCATCATTTCAGGTATTTGTTCCACACCAATCACCACCGAGTATTTTAGACAATCAGGGCAATCTTATAATAGCATTAGGAATATTTGCGGTCGTAGGCACAATAACAATTCTATTCCTAAAGAAGAAATAAAGAATAGAATTTGGACTCTTACGATTTACCACAATAAATCATACTCTTAAGTTTTGATTGATTATGCATCAATTGAAGCAAAACAAAAATCTAAATACCAAGTAGTAGAACCCTAATACATGCAGGGTTCAAATCACGAAGGTTCAGATTCATCGATTCAATCCTAATTATTATTATCTATTTTTCTAAACGGTCATTTGTAGATTAGTTCCCCAAGGATTATCTATTAGAATTCGCCAAGTGCCATCTGATTGTTGACGTAATACATCTGTAGCTTTTCCAGTAATAGTAACTGCTTTACCGTCAGGTCCGCTGCCGTTGAATGACCATTCAGTATTTACAAGAGCGATATCGTTAGTATGAATCACTCCAATTACTTTCGATTCTATTCTGCCATTCATATTGATAAAACTCTGTAGACGTTGACGGACATTATCTATGCCTTTTACGACTTCTCCTTCTCGAGAGACAAAACATGCTTCAGTTTCATACAAGCTTATCAGGGAACTTATATCCCCACTGTTGAATTTTTTTACATATGAGATGAGAAATTCTTTAGGTGTCATTCGCAAATCCTTTTCAGAATTATTTGAGATCTAATATGTTCATGGTTCCAACATTGCTTTTGCATACACCATCTTAAATGGCTTGGATGCTATTACTACAGTGTCATACTGATTAGCAATATTACCTAAGAAGTAGTTTTGTGGGCCAATATTCCCTTTCAGTGTCCCGAGATCTTTACTATTTACCAAATCTCCGTTGTTAGTAAAGTATACATGAAGCTCTGGCCCATTCGTTATGTTAAAGTGTTCAAATCGTAGGAACTCGATATCATTTACAGAGAGAATTCTTGAAATCCCACTGACTTTTGAGATGTTTCCGGAATTTGTAAAGTTACCGCTTCTTAGTTCATATATTGAAGACATATCTGTATTAGGCGGAGTCATCGCCTGTATGGTTTCATTTACTTCGTTGTTTATTTGTGCGGCGCCCATCATAACCATATTCATATCTGTACTACTCATGTTCTGTAAGGCTGAGTTTCTTTGCTCCTCTGTCATATCATTAAATTGTTTGAAGGCCTCCATTGACTCCTGTTTTAGCTTATCAGAATCTTCTGCGGCATTCGAAACAAGAGATAATGTTATCCCTAAAAGAGCCAACAGTAAAACCAAGACATAAATCGACAATCTGTGGTAGTGCGTATTGTCAAACATTAAGTATAAAGTCCTGAAACAACAATAGATAAAGTTTATTTTTAATTAGAATCTCTAAATCATCAAAATCCTTTTGGCCTCTTACTTTTGATTTAACTATGTGATAGAACATTAGATTCGCCGACTTTTACCTTATACTACTATAGAAAAGCGAAGACTCTGATAATTGAAATTCTAAATTAATAATGCCTTCCTATACGGTTATTGTGTGATATCCAGTGGCACCATTGGGAAAAGGAGGACTCATTTCAGTAGTTTGAACCTTTCCTGTTTTGTCAGTCGCTCTAACTACAACGGAATAATTTTCTTTATTTGGCGGTACATATCCAGCTGTCCAAAGTACCCAAGTGTACTGCGAGAGAGGATCCTTTACTTGGGCTGTTTTCCAGGTAGTCCCTCCATCAGTGCTAACTTCGATCTTGGCTATTCCTCTGTCTCCTGCAAACGCTATCCCTGCAATTGGAACTTTACTCCCATAAGAGGAAGCTGTAGTTTCGTCTAACTTTCTGAACCTTTGTCTTGCCGGTGCCTGTCCAGGAATTAATATGGACGAACCAGTTTTGTCCTCAGCGTTATTTGCCCATCCTAGTCGCTGCCAATAGCCCTCATAAACCTTATCTACTAATTCAATTTCTGTTATCCACTTTGGATTCATCATTCCGTAGAGACCTGGTACAATTGCCCTAACGGGGAAACCATGCTTCGGCGTAAGAGGTGTATAATTCATATCATAAGCCAGTATAGTCCCTTCCATTTGGGACCTCTCTATTGGTATTCCAACATCATAACCGTCGGCGCATCTAAACACGACATATTTTACGTTTGGCTTAATTGCAGCCATATCAAGCAGATAGCTTAAACGTACGCCCTTCCAAAGAGCGGTACTTATTAGGTCGCCACCGATCTTGTTACTTATGCATTCCAATGTGACATATTCTTCTACTGGAGGCATTGACTTCATCTGGGCATAGTTAATAGTCAATGGTTTTTCAACTAGCCCCTTTATTGTAAGATTCCAAGACTTTGAATCGACTTGCGGAACTATTGGATTGATATCAATTCTGTAAAACAAATATGTTGGAGTAACTTCAGACGCAAGAAGTGGTGCTAGATTTGGATCCTCGAAGCCCTTAGGTGGAGGACCAACCTGTGGTAACAGGTTAGGGGTAGTAGTCGATGCCAGTTCTTGTGCCTCATTTTGTCTGGAAAGTAGCCTATCAACTCCAAGATAAATTATGGGTAATGCTACAGCTGAGGCTACCATTAGGCGAAGAAATGCTCTTCTACTATTTTTAATGTCTATGGCATCAATTGTTTTATCAGAAACAGGCTTGGGTTCGAGTATTTTCCTTGATTTGTCCTTAGATCTACCATGAAAGAATGATGAAAACACAAATCCAAAGGCAAGCTGGGACGGAATAAGGGATAGAGCTATAAGGGATAGTGGCACGACTTGTATACCACTTCGTGATTGAATTAGTGTAACTAGTATTATCGCTATAATTACGAAAATTATATACGACAAAGCAGATGATAGTAAAGCCTCGAGAAGATATCCCCTTCTCTTCACTCTAGCAAATAGTTTGTAAAGAAAAATTCCTATAATTCCAGAAGCTACTATATTTGCAATAATTGAACCAATGAACGCAGAATATTTAGCAAGAGGTCCAAAATTTTCAACTGCCTGTGATTCAAATTCTCCAGGTGTTACTGAAAACAATGCCTGAGAGGCTATCTCCGGGAGAAACAATCCACCACTCGCGTCTTTTAGTATTATTGACACTGCAACAGCAACTGCTCCCGCCGCTAGACCTGCAACAAATGGAACAAGGAAACTGTGTGAATTCCTAGCCACGTACTTCGATCGAATTTTAACAATTTAAGGTTTTTTTGATTCATCTTACTATAAACTATGGTATGTTTGATGGCAAGCTTCTCAGTTAGAGGCAGATTTTTTTGATTGATTGCTTTAGCAACCTAATCTATCTTTCCCACAATTATGATGATTCATTTTGAGTCTTCGATATATTGGAGGACATATTCGGTTTCATAATCTTCATCATGTCCATCATCTCTTTTTCGTGCATCTTAATTCCTTGATCCGTCATATTTAACTGCATAATTGCGCCCTTGATGTTTCCTTCATTTAGATCCATGATTGCCTCCATTAAATGCATTCTAGCATTATCTAGGGAAGATCCAAAACTCATATTGCCACCTGGCATCATCATCATCGTCTGATTGTTGACAGCAGATTCATCTTGTGTATTATTCATTGATAGGTCTTGACTGAAGATGACTTTTGATGTTACTGCTATCAGAACAGTAACAACACCAATAGCTATCACCAATACGCTAATACTCATTTGGTTTGACATTGCGAAAAGTAGTAATTATGACCAAATCATATTATATAAAGAGTATCTAAATGCGTAACGAAACACTGAAATGTACAAGAAATGCTTTTGCCAAATATTCGTTGCTTCAGAACATTCTCTTGCTCTACCATTCAAATTCGATTTTATTATCAATAATAAGCCGGCTCCTGACCTAACAGAAAAGATCCCGCCAACGGAATATGATATCTAAGCTTGGATTTAATCGATTAATTCTCTTAGCGGTACTCTCTTAAATACTAAATGAATCATACAATAGGAATGCATTGGACACCTTCAAAATATACGTCAGTGAGGGCAAGCTATTCCAAACTAATGAATGCAATAAATATCAGGCCAATGGCAGAATCAATTCTTGCTGAGCAGGCAGTAGGACGGGTTCTATGGACTGATATAGTATCACATACTGATATTCCGTCGAGTAACTGTTCGCACATGGACGGATTTGTTGTAAAATATAATGATATTAGCAGGATATCTCAACATGGACCAATGAAACTTAGGATAGTGCCCAGGAGAAAAGAGGGCAAGAGGGAAAACCAAATCCTGTTTAAAGGACAAACTATTAGAGTCTCAACTGGTGAAGTCCTACCACGTTTTGGAGATACAGTTATTCCTGTTGAATATACACAGTTTGATTCTAAAAATAGTACAATTATGGTTCAAAGAGAGTTGGCTAAAGGATCGTTTGTCTCGTATAAGGGTAGTGAAATCGCACGCAAGGATTTGTTACTAAACAAGAGTCACATTCTTAGGGCACAGGATTTAGCATTAATTGCAATGCTTGGAATTCGAAGGCTAAAAATTTTTAAAAAACCAAAAGTTGCAATTATTCCTACAGGCAATGAACTTACTGAAGACATTACTGACATAAAGCACGGAAAAATACTAAATACTAATAGCAGAGTCATATCTAATTTAATTGAAAAATTAGGAGGTACTCCTCTAGATCTTGGAATTACGCCTGATAATATTCTCAAGATAAAAAACAAAATTAGACTTGCGTTATCTGAAAGTGATATCATCTTAACAACGGGCGGATCTTCTGTTGGATTGCGGGATCTTGTTGCTGATTCAATAGTTGAGATTGGAAAACCAGGAATTCTGGTGCACGGGGTAAAACTTGATCGCGGAAGGGTAACGGGACTCGCTGCACTTCGCGGCAGACCAATTATTATCCTTCCCGGACCGATACAAGGAGCTGTGAACGCGTTTATTGTATTTGCTCAACCACTCATTAGATTTATGTTAGGTCTGCATCCTTTTTATAAACCATTTATTTCGGCAAAGCTTACTGAAGATTGGAACGCCCGAAAAAAATTTCAAAACTTTACCAAAATAGTATATGTGAAGATGACGAGTTCAGCATCAGGTGAATTTCATGCAAAGCCTATAACTGGGGAAACTACGGACATAACAGTCCTAACAGGGAGCAATGGCTTTATTTTGGTTCCCGAACGCCTTACCAAGTTAAAAAGCGGACAAAAAGTAAAAATAAACATATTTCCTGGTCTGTCTTTTTCATCACTTAGCCCAATAGAGATTCCTTACCTCTCAGAAAAATCATTCCTTCCGTTTTAGAAATATATCATTTAAACAACCTAGTTGCCAGATTAATCCCCGCAACTGCCACTATGATTCCTATAATAAAAATCAATTTTTCGTGACTCAATTTAAAGGCGCCCAACCTGGAGCCTAGAAATCCCCCAAGAAGGACGACAAAGGCCAATGGTAAAATCAGTGCAAAATCAACCTCCTTGGTAATTGAATGGCCAACAAGTCCACTAACCGAATTTGTGAGTATAAACAAGCTTGCTGAAGCCGCAGCTGTCTTTGGATTTGCTAGGCCGGTTAATATCAGGATTGGTGATAACCAGATCCCCCCACCTATTCCAACAAGGCCCGAAACAGTTCCTAAAATAGCACCTAATGGTAATGTAATTAATGAAAGCCTAGGTAGACTTAGGTTTAATTTTCGTATTTTCTCCTGTCTTATTTTTATTTGGTTGCCACTTAATAGTAGCATGGCCGAAGCTGAAAAAAGGGCTATTACGAAGATTAGTATGAGAGTTTTTTCAGGTAGTATGGTGGAACCTCCAATAAAAGCAAATGGTACTGAGATAAGTAACGGAATAGATATACGAAGTGATAGGTGACCTGCTCTCAAATAATTGAAGAGCGCTATTGAAGCAACAACTATGTTGAGAGCTAATGAAATGGGAGGGATCGTGAATAGATTTACCCCAACAAGGACTAGAATGGCAATATAGCTGCTTCCTCCTGCAAATCCAACACTAGAATAAATAAAACTTATTGCAAAGAAAACAGGGGCAAGTATTATCAGTAATTGCTCATTAATGGCCGTGTCCCTCCATCATCTTGAAGGCATGCTCTAGCCCCGGAAATAAGAATTCTAAGGACTCTGATACTGCGTTTAAACTTCCTGGAATATTGATTATTAGACTTTTACCTCTTACTCCCGCTACTCCTCTTGACAGCATCGATAAGGGTGTTCTTCTCTGCCCATATGCCCTGCTAGCCTCGGCAATTCCCTTTATTTCCATTTCTAAGACGTTTCTAGTAGCTTCAGGTGTTACGTCCCTCAGGCCAAGTCCTGTTCCTCCAGTTGTGAATATCAAGTTTAAATGGAGATCATCTGAATATTTCATTAAGAGTTCCTCAATAACAGAACTATCGTCAGGTACTACTTGGTATTTGACTACATCAATACTTCTATCTTTTAGTTTTGTAACGATGAATTTTCCGGATTTATCTGCCCTCTTTCCAGCTGCAACTGAATCGCTAACGACGATCACACCTGCTCTGATCTTATTTCCCTTCTTAATTGCAAATTGGCCTATTCCTCCTGACTTTTCAACAAGCTTGACAGATGAGATAAATAGTGTATCGTCTATGGGTTTTAGCATATCATATATCGTCAATGCACCAATACAAGCTCCACTTAGGGCTTCCATTTCTACCCCTGTTTTCCAAATACTTTTAACTTCTACGTCGACTTCAATTGATCGGGATTTTACTGATACTTGAACTTTAATGTGATCTATAGGTATTGGATGACAGTATGGTATGAGGTCTGATGTTTTTTTAGCCCCCGAAGTGGCTGCTATCTTCGCTGCCTCCACTATATCGCCCTTGGGAGATTTTCCTTGTCTAATCAATACTGCCGTTTTGGCTTCTATGTTCAATACCGCCTTTGCTCGTGCGGTTCTGTACGAATCTGGCTTTGCACCAACATCAAACATACCCTTACTTTTTTTATCACTCTTCTTTTCTTTATTCAAGTAAAATCCCATCAGCCCATTTCTGACTTTCTCTAGATATTTCCTTTTTCCAAATGGGTACCCGAGTTTTCACGTTATTTATAACATATTTGCATGCCTCAAAAGCTTCATGCCTATGCTCTGAAGAGACCCCAATTATAATACTGCTCTCACCGACTTTTATATTTCCGATCCTATGAATTGCAACTAATTTTTTTATTCCCCATTTTGTTTGTGCTTCATTTTCAATTTCCCTCATTTCTTGTTCTGCCATCTCACTGTAAGCCTCATAATAGATCTCCGATACGTTACCAGACCTCCCTCGATTACGGACATTGCCTATGAAAACTGATAACGCACCTGCAGAATTGTCCTCTAGTTCAAGCATTACCTCTTGCAAACTTAGTTGGTTGTTGGTAATACTAATCAAGATTCAACCCCCGCTGACGGGTGGCAAAAGTGCAACTTCATCCTTCGAAGTAATAACGGTATCTCCAGTAGTAACCTTACAATTTACAGAAGTTACAAATTTGTTACTAAACGATTTGAGCTGCGGATACTTCTTTAATATTTCACTATTCAAGTGGTTTACTGTGATGCCAGAAGGTACAGTTATTGTTATTTCGCTTTCACCCACTCTCTCTCTCAAAATTGCAAATAATTTGACTTTTATTTTCTCATTATCTTGAATATCCGATCTCAATTTGAGCTTATCCACCAATTGTATGCATAAGGTTTAGTTTTGGCTTAAGACCATTAATTCTTATCAGACTTGCTATCCCCTCCTGTTTCATAGTCATACAGTGAATTAAGCAATGACTAATCTCCTCATCTGATGCTCCTTTGCGCAGATAACTCTTGATATCATAGCCTGGGTTTTCAAATAGACATGTAAGAAATCTTCCATCAGAAGTCAGTCTTATCCTATCGCACTGACTGCAAAAAGGCTCTGTTACAGAGGGAATAAATCCTACAGTGCCTATTCTATCTGAAAAAGAATAGAGACTAGCAGGTGCTGACATCTCTTGTTCTGAGGCAGGAAAGACTTTTCCAATATCGGTTTCTATTTTTACTATCATTTCCTTTTTACTAAAAACAAGGTCGCTTCTCCAAATCCCTGTCCCATCTACTGGCATAAATTCTATAAATCGGACGGTGATGCCTGTGCGTCTTGCAAAATTGGCAAATTCAACAACTTCATCATCATTCCAACCCCTGACGACAACTGTATTTACCTTTACGTCAAGTCCAACATCTTTTGCTTTTTGGATAGAACTTAGGACGTTATCTAATCCATTTACCCCCGTCATCATCTTAAATCTATCCTCTTTAAATGAATCTAGACTAATATTCACACTGTCAACGCCACTAGACTGTAGTGCTTCTACTCTCTCTAGAAGTAGTAACCCATTGGTTGTTAGCCCGATGCTCTTAATGTCGCCAATCATTGCAATAGATTTAATTAGATTTTCTACTGAAGGTCTAACCAGTGGTTCACCTCCTGTTATTCTTATTTTTTCAACCCCTAAATTAGCAAAAATAGATGAAAGCCTAATTATCTCCTCAAAAGAGAGAACTTCAGTAGTATCAAACCACCTCGTATTGTCTTTAGGCATGCAATATCCGCATCTCATATTACACATGTCTGTGACAGAGATTCTTAGCTTTTTTGCAATTCTACCATAATTATCTATTAATTTGCTTTTCATAGATCCTGTCATTTGCTTGTATACCAGGTTATAATGGATATCATTTTTTTCTTGCCTGCTTTAACTGTTCGATGAAATGAAACTTCCAACCATTTGGTAAATCTTTAACCTTGACGGCACGTTCCATTGTTTGAAGATCATCCTTATTTACAGTGTATAACCTGACAATATCCTTTATCGTAACATTATTTTCATCTTTTTTGATAAGTTTAATTTCATCACCTTGTTCTAGCTCTCCTTCCTTCATTACCTTGAAATAGACACCTGTAAGACCACTTGCCAAAAATTTTTTAATAATATCCATCCTTCCAAATTTTACTCCAAGTTTATAACACGGCATCCTAGGTTGAGTTGCCACGACTCTTGCTGTTCCAACTTGGAATTGATCTCCAATGTTAACCATTTCTTCAAACATTCCTTGTGTGGTAAAATTTTCTCCAAACATGCCCCAAGGCAATAACATGCCGTAGAGTTCCTTATGCCAGTAACTATAGTGTTCTCCTGCATAGGCATAGATGGCCTTGTCGGCACCGCCATGAACTGTTAAGTCAGCCTGCTTGTCTCCATCGAGGTTGAGTTTCCGTAATCTTACACGACCACTTACTGGTTCCTTATAGATTCCAGTAGTTACAAGTTCATTCTGGAAGTTCACTTGACGTGGAAGACCGACGTTTAGCGATAATAACTTCAAAGCACATAATCTATCCAAACATCTTAAATAAACCTTCAAAGACCAAATTGCGAAGACTTAATACTTTATGTGACATATGGTTTACTAGTTGCATTGTTAAGGCTCATTTGCCGTGAGACAGGATTGGATTGCGATTTCGTGATAGAGGGTGAAACTGAAGAGGAAATATTGAGTAAAGGGGCAGATCATGCTATTAAGGTACATGGTTTAAAAGCTGAAGATATATTTCTTGAACAGACTCCATGCAATTTCTTATGTCAGACTTTAAGCAAATTAAGGAACGAATAGATCGCTCTTCAAAAAAAAATTTAAAGCTTACTAATCCATTTTATAATCAAGAATCCTAATTTTGGACCGATAGCGTCG
>DASUMD010000088.1:0-4095 GCA_036277875.1 Nitrososphaeraceae archaeon | reverse complement strand
GTTATCATCCACTTCAAATGCGGTCATAAGTAACGTTCTTACTAAGGGATTCTCCTTTTTTATTTTGTGAACTAAATCTGTGCCATTGATCCCTGGCATTCTTAAATCTGAGATTATGAGTGCATAAGCACCTTTGTTAATCTTGAAGTGTTCAAGGGCTGTCATCGGGTCCGTAAACGTGAATACTGACAATCCATCTATCTTGTTTAGAGCATCGCGGAACAAGTTAACAATATCCGATTCATCGTCTATAATGGCTACTAACCATTTCCTAGCCACTAAAAACTAACAACCTTCCATCAATCTTTTGATACCTGAAACTGATTATCTATCGTTTAGCTATACATATTAATAAATAATAAAATCCAAATTTGATATTCTTTGTGCTATCTTATATAAGGAACAAGACGGGTACCAAAAAACCAATAGAACCAGTCTCTTATTGAGCCCATGTATTGTGAGGAATAGCTAATTGACATCGTAGCCAAGCCAAATTTAACAATCTTGGGCTAGTTTCGTATTGCAGACAGGAACCATTTTGGAAGTATATTGTTGTTCACCTTGACAAAATAGTTGAATGCAGAATCTAAAACATATGTTTTTGCCCAATCGTCCTTAGACCTTACAGATCTACCATATGCTTGAACTAATCTCAGAGCTGTCTGCCAATAATACCATTCCTTATTAATTTTCCTCTTCTCTGAAGTCCATTTGTCTGCTACGTTAGGATAAGGTACTTTAGTAATTATTTGAAATCTGGATAAGTGATCTTTCAAGTCAAGTCCAGTATGAAGTGATGGAGAAATGAGCACGGTTGGTTTCGTGCTTTCTGCATGTTCCCTTATTACTTCATCCCTTTCAATTTCTGGATCAGTCAAGATCAATCTCCTTGAATTCATTTTTGAAAGATTTTCCTTGATAAAATTAAGCTGCTCATATGAGCTTGTATGGATTATACCCTTATCGTTACTATGAATATGCATTATATTGTCAATTGCCCTCGATATCTTTGACTTTACGTCCATCTGCTGTAAATTACTAAAATTAAGATATTCTACGCTAAGAGGAAAAATTGGTCTATTCTCAATTGGAAAGTCTGATTGAATTTGTATAAATTTAGTATTGTTATCTTCTGAATCAAGACCTATGTTTTTTTCAAACGTTTTATGATTCAAAATAGTGGCGCTCATGATAAGCGTTTTCGGACATTTTTCGACAATTGCTTTAATATATTTAGATGGATCCAACGGTTTGAATTCTACCCGGGTAACGTCGTAATTTTCCTTATACACTTCTGAGACTATCCAGTTTTTAGGGCTTGAAAGAATATTATTTATAGTTCTTGTAAGCTTTTCGATATCTTGAACAATATCAATCAATAACTCCTTATCGATATGTATGTTTTTTCCGTTCTCAGATGTAATTTTTAATTCAAGACTAGCATCATCTTCAAACAGTTCTGACGCACTCACTATTCTTCTGCTTTTGGCTTTAGGATTGCGCATAGAGTCATGTCCATATTTTACTTTCCGTTCCTTTACCAGTGAGTGTACTAAAGAGTCATATCCTATTAAAGCTAGCATAGTCTTCTCCAAATCAATCAAAAACTCTAACCAACCATGCATATCGTATCCATAATCGATCATCTTGAAGTCATGAATATATCGCCGCCATCGTTTCTTTGATATAGAAAGTCCTCTAAACTTTACGATTTCAGTTTCGAGCAGGTGTGCTTCATCCAAGACAAGCAATTCTCGTTGTTGCATCATATTCTTGTTTGCTAGTAACGACAAAAAAATAGAGTAATTGAAAATTGAATGACTCGCCTTTAAAGCCTGAAATAATTGGTCAAAATAGTAACACGGATTCCATTCACTAGGAGAATCAAAATTTTTTAAATGAATCCAATTTGAATATTCATTTTTATAATTTTCTAATTTATCTCTACTTATGAAAATTCTTTCATTTTCATTTCCTTTGTTATCTACCTTGTAATCATTTATGAAAGTTCTGTATTTGCATCCAGATCCTTCCATTGATTCATCAGATAAACATGGTCCGTAGTCACAGGAGGTATGTTTGCACTCAATTTCAGTTCTTGAATTACATGAAGCACACAGATATTTTCCAGCGTCGATAAAGTCTTCCTTTACTCTACACTGAAAATTGCTTTTTCCTTTAGCAACCTTTAGAAACTTATAATCATGAGAGTATTGAGTTTGAAGATCCTTAGTCGCAGTACATATGTAGCTAGACCGAAGAGTTCGTGCTACAGTTATTGCAATCGCACTCTTGCCAAACCCTGTCGGTGCTTCCAAAATAATGCATTTATAACCAGAATTGAAAGCTTCACAAATCTGCTTAATTACATTATCTTGATTATTTCTAAATGTGCCGTGAGGAAAATTATTCAAATATTCATCTGCAGCTATCAATTTGCCCAAATATAGAGAAAGGAGTTAAGTGATTGCTGAAATAAATTTTTCTTATTCCGTCTTCAATATGAAGGACAAAATACGACACCTGTAGAGTCATCTTTAATTACATACATCAATAAGGCACAAATTTTGTTGATTCTGAAAGAACTTTCTAAACTGCATGCACGACTTATATGAAACCATTACGCTAGATCTCACATCAATAATATGAAAATCCATTATGTTTTGGTTTTAATCTTAATTTTCATATTAGTATCAACTTTTATTCCTAACTTTTTCTCGTTTGCACATCTTTCTCATACTCCTCATTATAATGGGGGATCAAATAGGGATGGGATGGGAAAGTATTATCCGTATATGGCGTTAGATCCGGAATACGCGGCACCTGACGAACCAACACAGATAACTTTCAGTATACAAGATTTTGATGGAAATGACGTTTATGATATTGAGACAATGGTTGAGATATATCAAGAGAGCACTGGTGAAAGAGTAAAAGGCTTCCCTTGGACAGTACGAGATATTGGAGATTTTAATCTATACTATGTGTTCCCGGATCCTGGTTCGTATGAAATAGTACTTAGTGTAGCAAACGATGACAAAATGGTGAATCACAATCAATTAGATGCCCCAAGATCCATTCTGTCAAGTACAGCAGATTGTAATTGCCAACGTGTGATATTCAATGTTACTATCTCGGATTCGTGGGGACTAGTTAGAAATTCTCTCTTGGTCATTTCTATCTTGAGCCCCATCATAGTTCTAGGTTTAGTCTTAGGTAGAACATATTTGAAGAGAATAAAACAGACTTCAGTTACTGGCGCGGTCCCAGAAAAAGAAACTCTAAAGTACATCATTATGCTACTTGCAATAGCAGGGGGCCTGGTTCACTTGGCAATTTTTCCCGAACATGGTTCTTTACAAATCTTTTATTCAGTTTTCTTAATGGCTGCAGCAGGAGCTCAGGTCGCATATGGGATTTTGTATATTTTGATCAATTTTACTACTGAAGCGTATTCTGGTAACAACAGAAATTTTATTTTAAGTCAATACAAGAAACGGGTCGCCTTGAATCTCTTTGGACTTATTGGAACTTCCGTTCTCATAGGACTTTATGCATATTCAGTAGTCGTGGCGCCCCCATTGTCACCAGATAATAAAGCAGAAAATATTGATATTGCAGGAATTATGGCCAAGTCTCTGGAGATCCTTTTAGTAATTGGTATAATTTACTTGTTAGTATGGGAAAAGAGAAGAATTAATAAAATTCTTGTCAGTCCAAAATAATGATTCTGGAAATCTTTATCGCGTCTAGTTATTATGTTATCTAAAATTTTCTTAAAGGCATTTTGAGCAATTTTTATAGTTAATTAGAAATAATTTCAACTTATTTTTATATTTTGTAAAGGAATTTCAAAAAACTATTCATCTGGGCTCATAAATATTTTTAAACAAGCTCTGAGAAGCCAATGTTATGGCAGATAGCATGTTGATGTATGCAATAACTACGGCGACTTTCATAGGTTTCGTAATCATCTTAGGCTTATCGAGAGCTAAGAGATACAGACATCATGCTGCCCCTGTTGCATCATCTGAAAGTAAAAAGGTAAAGTATTCATCTGACGGGAAACCAATGTCAGATTAAATTTTTTTTTTA
>DASUMD010000087.1:0-8032 GCA_036277875.1 Nitrososphaeraceae archaeon | reverse complement strand
GACAAGGAAAATCAGGAGAGGCTTGCAAATGCGATCAGCACTTTGGACAGTATAGCTAGGAATAATAATATTCAAAAAAATATTCGAAATATTGTAAGAGAGATCCTGACAGGAATAAAGGATGAAAAAAACGGATCAATTTCTGTTAGGGCGGCAAATACTATAAGTATGCTAGATAATGTGACTCAAAATCCGCAGATGCAATCTCATATACGGACCCTACTTTGGCAGGTGGTTTCAACGTTAGAGAGTATAAGAGAATAGGAAATTCATCCATCAAATCAAGAAGGATCAATATTCTTGGCTTGTTTTAATTGAGGTGGAAGTTTTTCAAGTTTATGAGTAGGATTAGCAAGATAGTGTCTGGACGCACCTTCACCACTAAGCACAATATTACAATTAATACATTTGTATCTTATAGCCAATTACAATTATAGTTATACCTACATATCTAAAAAGATACTGAACAAAACATCAATTTTAGATCCATCCTGGCCCATTCTGATGTCCCTGCTACCTTACCTTTGTCAATGTTGCTATTAGTATTAGCTTTACAGATCTTAAGATAATTGGTCTAATGTCCTATTATTTGTCGGATTATCATACTTCAAACAAATCCATATCGCAGGGTCGGTGTGCCATTGACACTAATCTAGCTTTCTGAACTTGAGCAAATGCAGGTCAATGGGAAAATCTATATGTTCCAGAAAGCATGTAAATAGGTATATTCTTACCAATATGAGGAACAGCGATATCAGATCGGTTCATCTACTAATCTCTACCTCCATATTATTCTAAATCCGAATAGGAAATCTATGGTTTCATAATTATCTCAACTTGATAATTTCTCTATTATCAGGAACGATAGATCTTATCTTGAATCTAGAAAAAATATTGGAAGCTACGTTTTCTGATTTAGATTTTTCACCATGATTGACCAATACTCTCTTTGGTTTTATTCTTGCAGTAAAATTCATTATCTGGTTAAAATCACTATGGCCACTAAATCCATCAATTTTCTGACTTGCACATTTAATCGGAATAACTTTAACCTTACCTTTTTCATCCAGCATACTGATCTCCATCAAACCGCCATCAATGACGCGTCTTCCTAATGTTCCATTAATTTGGTAGGAAACAAATAGTATGTTATTTTTCTTGTCTGGTGCAATTTTCTTAAAGTATTCTACGGATGGACCACCTTCCAACATTCCAGAGGTTGCCATTATGACACTCGGGTTTTCGTCGTTGAATACGTCTTCCCTTCTTTCGTAGCCGTTAACTACTGTGAAGTATTCTGATTGAAATGGATTCACACCGTTAGATACTGATTTTCTTACATCAAATCCAAGGTAATGTGCATAGGACATATGTATTGCACTGGCTTCAGATATCATTCCTTCGATAAAGACCGGTGCCTCCATAAGACGTCCTTGTCTCATCTCCTTATCTAGGACCAACATTATTTCTTGGGCCCTTCCGACTGCAGGAACAGGAATCAATACCTTTCCTCCAGCTGACAAGGTCTTATTAATAGCATCGGTAAAAGTTTTGTATACTACAGATTGATCTGGCATTATATCGACTGTGTTTCCGTATGTGCTCTCGGTTATCAATGTCTCTACTCTGGGATAAACAGAAACAGCACTATCCAATAATTGGGTTCGGGCATACTTGTAATCTCCGGAATAAAGAATATTGTGAGTCCCGAATACATTGATGTGTACCGTAGCACTTCCCATTATATGTCCAGCATTGTTGAAGGTTATGGTGATATCAGGTGATATATCAGTAGGTTTCCCGTAAGGTAACGTTATACAGTGCTTGATAACTTCATTTACATCTCTTGTTTCGTATGGTAAAAATGTACCGTTGCTTTTAGAAATTTTTACGGAATCGTACTGTAGGAGAGTCATTAAAGGTAGTGTGGGTTCAGTGCAATAAACCGGACCTTTATATCCAAACTTGAATAATGTTGGCAAAAATCCCTGATGATCTATATGTGCATGACTTATGATTACGGCGTCTATCTCGTCAAGATCAAAATTAAACCAATCTAATCGTGGATAAGCTGAAATTCCTAGCGGCTCACCAGGATTTATCCCGCAATCAAGCATAATCTTGCTTTCGGAAGTTACGACAATAAAACATGACCTTCCAACTTGTTTAACCCCGCCCAGACAAAAAATAGCTATTTCTTCCTTGTTCCTAATCTTAGATTTCAGTTCAGTAATTTCTGATCTCTTATCGCTTGTTTGATTGACGAAATTTAAATTGGAATCATTGTTTTCCAAAATTAAAGGTGGCCTGAAAACTCTTTTGCCTAGTGATTGTAAGAAAAGATTCCTCTCCTTTGCAGAACTCTTCTGAGTAGAATGTATCATGTTCATACTACTTGACTGAATATGTGGAGAACGTAATGTATGTGCTATCCAACCTGTCGCCTGTGCAATATCGATTACCGTATTTGCATCTACAGATTCAGGGTGATTTACTTCAAGGACTACTTCTCCTGTCGCATCATCACAAAATACAGCAGATATTGTAACCTCATTTGGTAACATCTTTATTACTCTGGATCTTGTCTCGTCTTCAGATAACCTAATTGAGGGATCAGTTCTTACCACAAATCTTTTCTTGACATTTTTTGAAAGTGATGAAAGATAATAGGTTAATTCAGTTAATGAAAATTTAGGATTTAACGTATAAAGAGCAACATACGGACCTTCAAATCTTATGTTTGTAATTTGGGATTCCTTTGGAATAGATTTCAATATTATATCCTTAAAGAAATCTTCGTCTACTTTCTTTGTATGTTGAATTTGATTTGCAGATAAAGTATCAGAATGTCGCTTAACCTTGTCATTGTTCTCTAGTGCAGAGATACTCTCGTCTACAGAATTATTACTTAAATCTCCATTACCCACTTTAACATTCTTCTAGATACTCGGACTGATTTTCTATTTTCCTTACTTTAATAATGATATTCAGCTACTATCACACTGCGAGATAGTAAGGTCTTAAAGTTCTTACCGGTTGTATCCATAGTGAAATTGAACTTCTCTCTTAATATATATTTTGGAAATTAATTGTTTTTTCCTGCCCATCATCCTAGAAAAGCACATATGGTAGAAATAATGACATAACCACAATAACTATCATTAACGTAGATACTGCTGACGAAATTTGCTTGAGACGATTCTTGTCAATTTTGGATCTGCTCTCTATAAGTGATCCGTACAACTGACCTCCGTCCAAAAGTGTAATAGGAAGGGCATTAAATATTCCCAGATTAAAATTGATGAACCAAAGCCAGAAGAGAGTATTTGCAATTATGGGAAAGAAAGGACCAAATATGCTTGATTCATATTTTGGCGCCATAGTATCTGAGAATGGTACGAATTGTCCATCTAGCGTTGGCAATGGAAGCATAGGTACAGGTCGATTTATATCAAAGGTAAATGAAAAATGTCTCTTGTACAATTCAAGGGTCCCATTGGGATCAAGGGGAAAAGCTACTACACCAAGAATAGGTTTAGTAGGGTCGGTGTCGGCCGGAATTGATAGAATGTCCTTTATTTGTTTCCCCTGTCTGTCCTGCCATACTATTTGAGATTGTTTGCCTATATTTGATCTTAAAGTTTGCGACAAATCGTCTTGGTTACGTAATTCAGTTTGCCCAATAGTTAGGATGCTGGAACCTCGTGTAAGACCAATTTTTTCCGCTAGTGATCCATCAGTTATACTAATTATTTGAAGTCCATTATTCGTGGTATTTTGCGTAGCAATAGGCGTTAAGGAGGATATTACTACGAATAACAAAGCCATTGAGATTGCTGCAAGAATCATATTGTTCAGAGGGCCGGCAGTAAGAACGGCACTTTTCTCCTTCAATGTTGCTTTATCTAAACCTTCCTTGTCAAGATTCACAAAAGCTCCAATTGGAATAAAGAGAACAAAAGCAATACCAGTTGATTCTACCTTTATTCCATATACTCTTGCAACGATGCCATGTCCTGCCTCGTGTATGAAGACACTTATTATGAGAGCAACCAAAGTGTAGGAAATCGGAAGAAGCGGGTTAAGAATGGGGATTAGAAAATTTCCTCTGGGACCTATCTCCCTGACATCCTCTCTTACAGAAACATTCGAAATGAGAGTGGATATTCCACCAACTATTAGTATTATCGCAATCACGGTTATGGCAGGCATTAAGTATGTATTCGCTGTGGCATATGCCTTAGCAACTCTGGTCTTTGCTACATAATCAAAGAACTTTAGGCCAAACGGGGTATGTAGCAAAATCAGAGGAAATGGGTGAAATATGTCGGTGTGAATACCTTGTTGTTTTTGTTTTTCCAGAACTATGAGTACAATAATTTACATATTTAAATTAATTCATCGGAATTGAACTATAAAAAGTATCAAAAGAAATTACATGAATTTTATTTAGAAAGTGAAATATCATATCAAATCTATCGGATATCTTAAATTATCATAAATCGTTACCAGTATCAATCGTTTTTCCACAAATCGGCCGCAGATCTTGATGGTTTTGGGAATTTGCTATCGTTTCCCAGTTGCTTTTCTAACATTTTTTTCCTTTTAATATGCTCAGATTCCTTAGTGTGCTTTTCTAATGATAACGCTTCTATAGATCTTTCACAAATATTGCAGAAATATTCTTCCATTCATGATTATGTAAAAAAGAACCAAATTTAATTCATGATATACTGGTATGCCACAAAATTTACATTCTCATAACGAGAATATACAAACGATTTATTAACTTACTACAATCGTAATAGAATTAACAGGTATTTGACTTGGAAGAGTTTTTGCTTTTTCCCTTTTTTGTCATAGTTGGTCTGATAGCAGGCATCTTGGGTTCCATGATAGGAATTGGAGGTGGAATCATAATATCTCCAGCTTTGACTTTTCTCGGCTTGACACCGCCACAAGTTGCAAGCACAAGTCTCTTTGCAGTTTCTTCTACGAGCATCTCCTCAACCATAGCATATGCTAGATCAAAAAAGATCCAATACGCACTTGGGATTAAGATGGCATTATTATCAATACCAGGTGCGGTAGTAGGTTCGTATTTTTCAACATATATTGACCCAGGCTATTTCAAGATACTACTAGCGATAATACTAGTCGCAACAGGAATTTATCTAATGTATAGAAAATCGATAAGCAATGGAAATTCCTTGTCATTGGAATCAATTTGGGTAAAGATTCTCTTTTTTTCCGGTACATTCGTTGCTGGAATTATCTCGAGTTTGTTTGGAATTGGTGGAGGTGTCGTATTTGTTCCCTTAATGATAGTGATTGTTGGATTGACGATGTATTTGGCTGCGCCAACGTCGCAATTCGTTTTGATGATTACATCGTTGGTAGGATTGACAACCCACATCATACTAGGAAATCCTCAATATCTTCCTGCGGTACTCTTATCAATAGGTTCATTTGCAGGAGCTCAGATAGGATCACGATTATCAACGAAATTGAGTGAACAAAAATTGAGACTAATACTCGGAATTACTTTTTTTGGTATTGCGCTCAAATTAGTCCTAGATTTTTATCAATTTGGATAATCCACAAGAGTGACACGTTTTACACCCAATTTCAAAGATAATTTGAGATAGAACTAAATTCCTTTTCACTCATAAATATGGACATATTAACGACAATGGGTTAGGATATCAATAATGCGGCAATTCATGATAAAAGTAATAAAGTGGACCCAGAAATATCTATGAGACTGCAGATTATTGTCCAGAGAAACTACAGCGAAAAAAATACAAGTTCATGGAAACAAGATTCGTTATCTCGATTATGATAATTTCAGTTCAAAGACAAGTGAGAACTTGGTGCTCTTACATGGCATAGGTGCCTCTGCCGAGAGGTGGTCTAAGGTGATACCTTTTCTTCACAAGCATTTTAGAGTAATTGTTCCAGATATAATCGGATTTGGTTATAGTGATAAGCCAACTGTAGAATACAATATGCCATTCTTTGTAAAATTTCTCGAAGATTTCCTGAATACTTTAGGCGTCAAAAAAGCAAGTATAGTAGGTTCTTCATTTGGAGGATTGGTTGCAGCAGAGTTTGCAATCAAGAATACTAACATGGTGAACAAACTAATCTTAGTTTCTCCGGCTGGGACCATGAAGACTTCGACTAAAATGCTGGAAGAATATATCTTGGCTGCTTTGTATCCGACACATGATAATGTCTGGAGGGCATTCATCAACATGGCTTTCGATCCACGTACCGTTACGGAACAAACAATAGAAGAATTTATCGATAGAATGAAACTTCCAAATGCAAAGTATGCTTTCATGTCCACCATGATTGGGATAAGAAACACTACAAACCTGTCTTCTCGACTGACCAAGATACTTTCACCAACGATTATTGTTTGTGGTGAGCAAGATGAAATGATTCCAGTGAAATGTTCGGAGGATTATAGGAATATTCCTAATTCTAATTTGCAAGTAATCCCAAAATGTGGTCATACTCCTTTTACTGAAAAACCGGAAGTATTTTCTAAAATAGCTATCGATTTCCTAAGATGATTCAATAGTATTAAATAAACGGCTTTTCAAAATTACAGGTATGACTGATAAGCCGGAAGGAAATGAAGACATGGAATCGTATAAGAAAGTAGTAGACAGTACTACTCAGGCACAGCAGGATTTTTTCAAGAAATTTTCAAATCTTCAAATGGATGCGATGCAGAATTTCTTTTCAATGATACAGGGTCTGACATTTTACCATGCCATGTTCAAGACCACTATTCAAAGCGGTGGCAGAATATCGATACCAGAAGCTGAGAGACAGGCGTTGAAAATTGAAGACGGGGACCTTGTTCAAGTCATAGTAATTCCTATTGAAAGAAAACACAAGAATAACTCCGACAAATGATTTGTAATTATGATGTTTAGTTCAGTCCATTAAGCGTTAATTGAACTGACTACTAATTAGCCGAACGTGTTTTAAGCCATTGTCCTACTTTTGGTAATACGTTATTTTGTGAATAGCTACTTGCAATTAAACCCACGTGTCCGGTATGGAACCGAATTAATCGTCTATCCTCACTGGATACCACTTCATTTAAGGGAACGCTACATTCCGGAGAGACAAGATGATCCTCCTCTGCAACAATATTTAGAAGTGGAACATTAATTTTTTTAAGGTCTACTATGGCTTTCCCTAATCTAAATTGGTTTTTAAATAACATGTTATTTTTGTAGATATCATTTATCCATTGTTTTATTGTTTCACCTGCTATCGGAGGAGTATCATACAACCATTTTTCAATTCGTAAAAAATTCTGCACAAACGATTCATTGTCAATATTTTCAATTAGATTAAAGTATTTGTTAACTCCCTGTTTGAATGGTTTCAATATGGAATAGCATTCATAGAGTTTTTCTGGAGGTAAGTAACCTATCGTAGATACTAATTTATCAATATCCATTTGTCTGGAAATGTTTGCAATAACAGTTGAATCTTTACTTGTGTCGACGACCGGCGCGATTGTGACTAAATTCTTAATTTTTTCTTGGTGCAAGGAAGTATACATGGCCGACATAGACGACCCCATACAGTATCCATGAAGAGTAATTTTATCGGCAGAATTATTATTTTGAACTATTTCTACACAATCGTCAATGTAGGAATTAACATAGTCGTCGAATGAGACATATTTGTCCATCTTAGTCGGCGATTTCCAATCAAGTAGATAAATATCAAAACCTTGTGCCAGAAGATGACGGATCCAGCTTTTGTTTGGTTGTAGATCTAGTACGTATGATCTGTTGACCAATGCATAAACAACCAAAATAGGAGTTGGAGAAACTTTTTTCACGAGGCTGTGGTAATGTAAGAGTCGATATAATCTTGTCTCACATACGATATCATTTGGAGTATCTCCCACAGAGATATGATTACCTCTAGAGAGTAACTCGATAGTCTTGGATATCTTTGAGTATCCGGTTAGATTCCGATTTTGAGTATTCTTATT
>DASUMD010000086.1:0-3025 GCA_036277875.1 Nitrososphaeraceae archaeon | reverse complement strand
TTGATGGTTCTCAGATAATGAGTAGGAGTGTCTTTGTTGCCTCAGGTCATCTTGACAATTTTACAGACCCAATCATAAAGTGCAAAAATTGTGGTGCCACATTCCGGGCAGATAGATACATTACTGAGAAAACTGGCAGGGAAGTTCCAGAATTACTTTCTGGAAATGAAATAGACAAAATAGTAAAAGAATTTGATTTGAAATGTGCAAGTTGTAAAGGAACTTTTTATGAATCAAGCAGATTTAACATGATGTTTAAAGTAGAAATTGGCCCTTCTCAAGAAGAGGCATATCTTAGACCAGAAACATGTCAGAGTATTTTTGTTGATTTTCCGAGAATTTTTAAGACGATGAGAGGAAGGCTTCCACTTGCAGTCGCGCAGGTTGGTAAAAGTTTTAGGAACGAGATTGCACCAAGACAGAGTCTATTGAGATTGAGGGAATTCTATCAGGCAGAAATCGAGGTGTTCTGTAATCCGGATAGGTTAAATGAATTACCAAAATTTGAACAAGTTAAAAATACAACTCTTACGTTATTCACAAAGAATACATCGCGGACAATCAGTGCGGAAGACGCGGTGCGTGAGGGATATTTGCCAAACAAACTCGTTGCTTACTACATGTCTCTACTTACAATGTTTTACAGCAAGACAGGCATGATTATGGAACGCACTAGATTTAGACAGTTGTCAGACGATGAAAAAGCATTTTATGCATCAACGGCCTTTGATTTTGAAGTTGAAACTAGCATTGGGTGGCTGGAATTGGTTGCCTGCAATTATAGATCTGATTATGATTTAAAAAAACATAGTGAGGTAAGTAAACAAAATCTTTATGTTATCGACCCATCTGATAATACAAAAGTTCTGCCACACCTATTCGAACTGTCAATGGGAATAGACCGAAGTATTTACTCCATATTAGAACATTCTTATTATGAGGATATTGAAGCGAAGAGAGTTGTATTAAAACTTGTTCCCCAAATAGCTCCCATACTTCTAGGTGTTTTTCCGCTTGTAACCAAAGATGGACTACGCGAAAAAGCACAGGAGATATATACAAAATTAAAATTGCATTACCCAACATTTTATGACGAGTCAGGTTCTATAGGCAGGCGATATAGAAGACTCGAAGAGATAGGAGCTCCATTTGCCCTGACTATTGATAACCAAACTATGAAGGATGATACAGTTACTCTAAGATATAGAGACTCCATGATGCAAGAAAGAGTAGGAGTTTCAGAAATTCCTGCATTTTTAGACGCAAGAATAGATTCAAAATAATTTGATGTTATTAATCCAAAATAGTAGTATCATATTCAATTGTATTTTTTCTTAATACTTGAATCAAGATCGCATGCAGTTAGTCATTCACAGATCATAAGGCTTTTAGGACGAAATGATAATAACAAACAAGCAAGCTAATGATTTTGAAGAGCCTCAAATATGTAAAGCATGTACTTCTCATCATTAGTCTGGTTACTATTTCAGGAACGACGATAGTATCAACACAAACACTTGGGATGAAATTTACTGCTTCAATGTCTGGCGACCAAGTTGCTCCTCCTACAGACTCTAGTGTCAATGGCACTGCTTCATTCAGAACCACAGCTCATGATACTGTTATAAAGTACAAGATAAAGGTAGCAGGATCGTCTGATGTAACGAGTGCCGATATTCATTTGGGCAAGACTGGAGAAAATGGTGAAGCAGTAGTTGATCTTTTGAAAGACAGCAAGAAGAATGGGATAAGGCAGGGAACATCAATTAGAGGAAACATCACAAGTTCTGATCTAAAAGGCTCCCTTGAAGGAAAAGAAGTACTGACCGACTTAATTTTGTCAATGAAAAATGGAAGCACTTATGTCAATATCGATACGCCATACCATGAGAATGGCGAGATAAGAGGACAGATAATAGTTCTCAGATAACATTGACAACGGCGGTTCAACTAGCGTTAAGTGAAAAAGTGTAGTTGTAGAATAAACCTACAAAACTCTTTGTGACAATATTAGAAAGCTGGTAAATGTGGGCACTAAATTCGGTTATTAAGTCGACCTTAACTGCACTACATTGATATATGCTTGAATCCAAAAACCCGTAGACTAATTTATGGCAGGACAAGACCCAAATCCTCTTCCATATGGTGCATTACCATATTTTCAGATTCATTATTTGATTGAGCCAGTAAATGTATCCAACCCGTCATCGTATATGGCAAAGTGCAGAGCAAAAACCAAAGGGCATTTAGAAGATAAAAGAATCGTTGACATAGAATGGGTAGGAGGTAGATTGGCTGAAAGACTGGCATCTGATAAGGAGCTCACTGAGATGTTAAAGCCGTTGATGATGAAAGAAGGTGAGATAAGTATTGATCCCCAAAAAGATAGGGTTAGGGTGTACACTAAATGGAAAAGAGAAGATAAACTGCAATTTGATCCTGAATTCTTTCAAGTGGTTGAAAGAATAGCAAGAACAATTAAGAAACTGGAATCATAGAGGGATACATTTCAAATTTATCTTGAAATAGATTTTTATTTGCAAACATGAAAAATCAGCTGATTTTAAAAAGTTGAAAATGTCCTGTATTGTGATTAAGATCAAATCCAATATGTACATATTAAGGAATACTAAAGGTAGCATATGATACCAAAGTCCCCCAGTCAAAGCCAAAATGTAGAGTTAATGAAAAAGATAAAGGATGGTAAGCTCAAAATTGCAGTTTATGGTCTGGGTCATGTTGGTGCCCCCCTTGCAGCTGTCTGGCTCAGAGCAGGAGCCCATGTGATTGGTGTTGATAAATCCAAGAAAGTTCTAGCTGAGGCAAGAAAAGGCAAGACTACAATACCCGAACCTAACGTAAACGAAGCGTTTAAGCATGGTATTAATTCAGGGCGATTCAAACTTTATGACGATCAAATAAAAGCGTCACAAGAATATTACTTTAAAATGATTTGTGTCCCTGTATTATCACAAGATCAAGATTTATCAGCTGATCTTTCAGCAGTATCGGAGGTAGCAACAAT
>DASUMD010000085.1:0-6584 GCA_036277875.1 Nitrososphaeraceae archaeon | reverse complement strand
ACTCAAGTATATCGGCAGTAATCCTTTTTTAAAACAATTATTGTAGAATATATCTGCAAACGAGGAAGCAATTACAACCCTAATTCCATAATCAAATAATGCCCAAACTGCATGTTCTCTAGAACTTCCGCATCCAAAGTTTTCTCTTGTCAATAATACTTGTCTTTCATTATATTTTGGGTCATTGAGAATAAATCCATTCTTCGGATTTCCACCATGATCAAAACGCCAATCATAAAAAAGAAAGTCTCCATATCCAGTTTTTTGGATAAGTTTGAGAAATTGTTTAGGTATTATCTGATCGGTATCCACATTCATCATGTCTAACGGAATTAGTTTACTTTTAACGTCTTGAAAAGGCTCCATTCATATCACCAGATTATAACCAGTCTCTTACATCAACAAAGTGCCCTTCTATAGCACATGCGGCAGCCATTATTGGACTTACTAGATGAGTTCTTCCACCAGCTCCCTGCCTGCCTTCAAAATTTCTATTAGAAGTGCTTGCACATCGCTCCCCTGGTAATAATATATCTGGATTCATTCCAAGACACATACTGCAACCTGATTCTCTCCATTCAAATCCTGAATCTTTAAAAATCTTATCCAAACCAAGTTCCTCAGCTTCTAATTTTACCTTTTGGGATCCTGGAACTATCATCGCCCTCACTTTTCTCGATACCTTCCTCCCTTTAATAACAAGTGACGCTTCGATTAGATCTTCTAATCGTGAATTTGTACATGAGCCTATGAACACTCTATCAATATGAACATCAGTCATTGGCGTACCTGGTTCTAAGTTCATGTATTCCAAAGCTCTGATAGCTAATTTCCTCCTATTTTGATCACCTTTTGCAAATTGGTCAGGTGAAGGTATGGAGTCTGTTATGTCAACGACCATGGATGGGTTTGTACCCCAAGTTATCTGAGGGGCAAGTTCGTCAACATTAATTGTTTCAACTCTATCAAATTTTACATTTGCATCGCTTTTTAAGTTGATTCTCCAAAAGTCTATCAATTTATCCAGTTCTGATTCTTTGGGAGCGTACCTTCTTCCTCGCAAATAGTTAAATGTAGTTTCGTCAGGGGCAATTAACCCTGCTCTCGCTCCGCCTTCGATAGACATATTGCATATAGTCATTCGCTGTTCCATTGATAATGCAGAAATTACATCTCCCCTGTATTCGATAACAGTTCCAGTACCTCCATCGGTTCCTATTTTACGAATAATGTTGAGTATTATGTCCTTGGATGTTATAGCATGGCGTTTTTTTAGATTCCCCTCAATATTGATTAGGAATGATTTTGGCTTGTACATCCATAAGCACTGAGTAGCAAGAACATGTTCGACCTCACTCGTTCCTATTCCAAAAGCTAGGGCCCCAAATGCACCATGCGTCGACGTATGACTGTCACCACAAACTATGGTAGTGCCAGGGAGTGTGAAACCAAGCTCTGGTCCAATTACATGAACTATGCCCTGATCCGGGCTGGTCATGTCATAGATAGCTATTCCAAATTCTTTGCAATTTCGGCTTAGCGTTTCAAGTTGCGTCTTTGATACCTCATCGACAATAGGGAGTGATCTGCTTTCGGTCGAAACATTATGATCTGTTGTTGCTATTGTTAAATTAGGTCGCCTAACTTTCCTGCCTCTCTGCTTTAGACCAGCAAAAGCTTGGGGAGATGTAACTTCATGTATCAAGTGCCTATCAACATAAATTAACGAAGGGCCACTAGAATCGCCTGCATTATCTATAACTACATGACTATCCCAGATCTTGTCAAAGAGGGTTTGTTGCAATATTATGTATTGTTAGTTAAATCGGAATATAATCATATTACTAATTGCAACCATTTTTTGAAAGCGATTGTATACTAAGTGATAATGCTTAAATCTAGTATTCACAGAAATTAATTTCAATGTTTCAGCATGACAATAAGAACTATGAAGAATACGTTATGAATCATATAAAGAAAGGAACGACTACCTGTGCATTGACATGCAAAGATGGAGTTGTACTAGCTGCAGATACTAGAGCTAGCGCAGGTTACTTTATTGTAGACAGAAATGTTATGAAAATTCAAAAGATAGACGAACATTTAGGCATGACAATTGCTGGAGGTGTCGCTGATGCTCAAAACTTGGTTGATCTTTTGCGCTACAATGCAAATTTGTATAGATTGTCAAATAGAGAACGACTAATTCCTGTAAAATCTGCCGCAAGACTCTGTTCTAATGTTCTGTTCAACCAAAGATACTATCCTTATTACGTACAGATCATTATGGCAGGATTTGATAAAAATGGTGAAGGTTCACAAATATACAATATTGATTTGTTCGGATCTATGACCAGTGAAAGATTTATCTCAACTGGTAGCGGTTCTCCCGTTGCATACGGTTATCTAGAATCAGAATATAAAAAAGATCTCGGTGTAAATGAAGCATACAAGATAGCTATACAAGCAATTGCAGCTGCTATCAGAAGGAATTCTGGAACTGGTGATAGCATAAATGCTGTTATTATAGATAAAGATGGATATAGAGATCTGTCCAAGGAAGTAAAGGACGCAGTTCAGGCAGTATACTGATACCTCCAAATCTCCTTTTTTATCAATTTAGCCGAACTGCTGTTATTGTTGAATGAATGCGTAAATTAACTAATCATCTAGAACTGCCAATTCAAACAAGAGCTCAGCAATTAATTACAAATTGATTAATACACAAGATAGGAAATATCAAAAAATCAAAGGAGAGGTTGAGAGGTTTATTAGAAAAAGTAAAAAAATAGATCATTTGACCATTTTAAATAGCTTGAAGATAGACTACGACACACTAATGCGCATATTGGATGAATTAAAGAGTAAGGGTAATCTGAAATAACTACTTGAGATGTTCTAGCAATGTTTTCTGATTTTCTTCATCAACATCATTATATGCATTATCCAGTATTTTTCGTATTCTTTGGGCACGTGCAGTTCCAAATCCAGGAATTTTGGCCAATTCAGCAGCTGAAGCATTTAATGCTCTTTTTGGAGTGTTAAATTCCTTTAACATTTTCACAGCAAACATACCACCAACTCCAGGCAATGAAGAAAGAACAGATAGTTGTTGTATTTGTTCGGAGGTCTGCTTTCTGATTTTTCGTAAAAGTGGTCCATATGAATATTTTCTAGATAACTTGTTGGCAATTGCGATGAGAAAGCTCGTGGTATGTTCTATATTTGGCGTATGAACTAAAGGTATCTTGAAATCCAAAACAACTGTAATTAATGAATCATAAACTAGTTGAATTTTTTGATCATAGCTACGGAAAGTTTTTTCAGATTCAGTTTTCAGATCCTCTATTATATCCCCTTCAACAATTAATAGAGGTGATGAGAAATGTTTTACGAGTTGCGAACACTGAATGAATAATCTTCCATCATAAAAGGAACTTAAAAGATCGGATATTGTTTTTCTTTCAATCGCTACATTATTAAAAACGATATAGTCACCAACCTTCAAAGTAGCAAAATCTACAAAAACACCTGATTGCCTGAGCAATTCTGGAATGCCACTGTTTCTTTCTCTTCTATCGACTACTATTCTCAAATTGCATCTACCAAGAAAATATTGTACCAAAGTTTTAAAAATATTGATGTTAAATTAGAGCCTCTAGTGGGACTCGAACCCACGACCTAAGGTTTACGAAACCTTCGCTCTACCAACTGAGCTATAGAGGCCTATGTCATGGATACATTTGCAACCATACAACCAATTTAACTATTTTCTAATTCGATGATAATTTACTTACAAATGATTATCGAATTCATCTAGACTTGGTTATAAAACAAGATTAAATAGTTGAAAATTCAAGTTTTTCTAAAGTGAAAATTTCAATTTCTGGTATTAGAGGCATCTTTAATCAAGATCTTGATTTAAATAATATCATAAATTTTTCCAGATTGTTTGCTTCTTTTATTATTAATGATTCCATTAATTCTGAAAAGAAATGTTTGGTGGCAAGAGATACCAGACCTTCAAGTGATATAATTCTTCGGACAGTATCAGCGGCCATTATGGAAAAAGGGATCGATGTCTTTGATTTAGGTGTAGCTCCAACACCCTTTGTATTTCGTGAATCAATTAAATATGGTAACGCTATAATAGTAACAGCTTCACATAATCCTTTAGAGTGGAACGGTTTAAAATTTGTAATTAATGGAAGAGGAATGTTCGAAGAGGAACTTGATTCAATTCAACAACAAGATGCTACATCTAGTACAGGATTTGGGAAATCATATCACATAAATCCAGAATATATACTTGATATTCTTGAATTTATGAGAAAGAATAGATATCTTGATGATGGTGGAAAAAGAAGAAATACAGTTGGCTTAGATCCCGGAGGAGGAGCTATATCTTCATTTATTCCAAAGCTATACGATTCAATGAATCAGGATTTCTTGTCAATAAATGACATTGCTGGCATTTCCTCAAGATCACCTGATCCTACGACTGATGATCTTTTTGAATTGAGGAAGCTTGTTTTATCCAAAAAGCTAGATTTAGGTTTTGCATTTGACATGGATGCTGACAGGCTTGTGGTCGTAGATAGAAATGGGAACAAACTCTCAACAGATCTTACACTTTTGTTATGTATTGCAAGTACATTGTATCACGGAGCAAAAAAATTTGTAGTCAGCATAGATACAAGTAATGCTATTGAACACATGGTTACTGATCATGGCGGAACTTTGAACTATTCAAAAGTTGGAGAAGCTAATGTAGTGAAACAATTGCTCAACTTGAAAGCAGATGCGGGGGGTGAGGGAAGTAGTGCAGGATTTATCATGCCAAAATTTAATATGTGTAGAGATGGCATATTAGCCAGCGTAATCATTTCCTCATTAAATGAAGATCTCTATAACGATTGTATAGAAATTGCTTCAAATTACTCAACAATTAGATCAAAAGTTCCAATAGAATCAAATTTTCAGCAAACAGTGATTGAAAAATTCGAACAAAAATTTAAGGCAAAATCTTTTCATATAATAAAAAAGGATGGTACGAAAATATTAATGGATGATAAATCTTGGATCTTGCTTAGATCTTCTAATACAGAACATGCAGTTAGAATTTCAGTAGAATCATCTCCAGATAATGTATTATCTATTTTTAATGACGCTAAGAAAAAGGTACAATCTATTTATGAAGAGATTAAATGAAAGAGAAATTATAGATCTCTTTACTTCTTATATTAACGATCCCTTACTAGATAAGGTAAAGGGAGATGACGTAGTAATTGTGCCACTCAAATATGGCATGATAAAGAGGATGAACAAAACAGGCAGGATAAACATTGTGTTAAAGAGTGATATGTTAATTGAAAGTACAGATGTACCCGGAATTATGAGACCTTGGCAAATAGCAAGAAAGAGTATAATAGCATGCGTAAGTGACTTTGCTGCTAAAGGTATAAGGCCATACGCATGTCTTATTTCCATAGGAATACCAAGGAGGTATTCAAAAAAAAATATAATTTCTCTTGCAACTGGATTTACACTAGCATCAAAGGAGTATAAAGTACACATCTTGGGAGGAGATACCAATGAATCTAAAGAATTGACGATTGATTGCAATATGATGGGAATTACAACTTTACCGGATAGCAAAATTCCCAGTAGAGAGGGTGCAAAGGTTGGAGATTTGATAGTAACATCTGGAAAATTTGGATATACCTCTGCAGGATTGAAAATTATCCTATCACATTTGAATGCTGAAAAAAAATTTAGAACAAAATCAATATCATCAGTAACATCTCCCAAACCGCAAGTGGAATTTGGATTTGTACTTGCAAAATATTTTTCATCCTCAATAGATTCTAGTGATGGCCTGTCTTCTTCATTGTACGAGCTTGCTCAAAAAAGCAAAGTAGATTTCCTCATCAACAAAATTCCAACCCCAAAGGACTTGACTCACTTTGCTAAATTGAATTCAATTAATACCGAAGATCTACTTTTTTTTGGTGGAGAAGAATACGAAACAATTGCAACAGTTCCGAGATTAGATTTTAAGAAATTGATTAAAGTGGCCAGAAAACACAGAATCAAGGTGTATCATATCGGCGAAGTAACAAGGGGCAGCGGAAATGTATTCTACGAATTAAAAGGAATTCAAAAGCTTGTTAAGAATCAAGGATTCGTGCACTTTGCAAAATAATATTTCATACTTTAATTGGTAGTCCTTTTAAAGAATAGAGAGATGATTATACTCTTCTTCCTCTACGTCCGCCTGGTTTCCTAGTTGTATCATGGGGTATTGGAGTCACATCATCGATTCTGCCTATTCTAAAACCAGCTCTTGCAAGTGCCCTTATCGCAGCCTGAGCACCAGGTCCAGGAATACGCGGTCCCACACCGCCAACTGCTCTTACTCTAATATGTAATGCATTGATACCTTTGGTCTTTGCCATATCCGCTGCTGCAACAGCAGATTTCATTGCGGCATATGGAGACGATTCATATCTGTCAGCTGTTACATGCCTTCCCCCAGAACTAAAAGCGATCGTTTCAGCGCCACTAATATCTGTTATATGAAC
>DASUMD010000084.1:0-6223 GCA_036277875.1 Nitrososphaeraceae archaeon | reverse complement strand
CTGTCATTTTTCAAAAACCGGGCGTTGTCCAAACGATCAGCAAGTTTTATGAATCGAGACATTTTTGGACCTTTTGAAATATTTTCAAAATATTTGACAAGTAATTTTTCTCTATTTTCTTCATTAGTTTTTGGTTCGGTCAAGATCCTAATAGTATCATAAATATTTTCACCGAAGTTTGATCTCAAGTCTTCAACAATGGCATTATCGTCTTTGCTCTTGTCTATTGCATCATGTAGAATTGCTGCGCAGATTGTATCTACGTCATGAACTTTTAATTCATCAGATAATATCAATGCAACCTTCATTGCATGATTGATGTAAGGTTCATGACTTTCATTTCGAAATAGTCCGGAATATACATTAGCAGCAAAACTAAAGGCCTTCGTAATCTTCACAACGTCATTAGGGTTATCTCCAAACGGTTGAATTAACCTGGTAAAAGCTACCTTTGTAAAATTATTCATATTCCATTGCATTTTGACTCAAATAGTTAACCAATCAAGTATTTTTAAATAGTTTCTCAAGTTTTCTGTATGTGAATCTATTCCATACTTATTATTCTGGTATTTCTACATTTACGGAAGATGAGTAAAACTGAAACGAAGGAACTGGAGTGGTATTTCAGAGATCTGTTATTTAGAAACTATAACAAAGGGATAATACATCTTGCAATTGAAAATATCCCAAGTAATATGATTGAAATTTATCTCAGATATAGAAATGCAGAAGTAGGGCATATTTCTTCAATTTTAGAAATAGTACTGGAAAATCTAATTTCGTCCAAATTTATAGATCGTCGGGATAATCTTGTATGTATTAGGGATGGGATCTCTCGCTTGCAATGTAATAAATGCTATTACATTTGCTATCTTGGAAATCTAGAAGCAAAAGTCTGTTTAAGGTGTCAAAGTAACGAATTAGGTACGTTTCCAAAAAAAAGTTGATCCTGACTATCCTTGTTTGAATTAGATAATGTGAAACAGAAAGATTGACCTGTGTTTAGTCGAGTTAGTTATTGAAACTCATATATAGAACTTTAGGAAACATTCCTAGTTGAAAAAATGTCTGCTTTAACCATAAGGAAGTTTTATGAAGAAATACTTCAATTCGTAGGAAAAAAAGTTTTGATAGAGACATCTTATGACAAGAATTATAGTGGAACGTTAAGTGCAATCGACGAAAGATTAGACACTGTTCTCGAAAATGTAGAAGGTCAGGGAATTCTGAGAATTATCATAAACGGATCATTTGTGAAAGAAATAAAGCTTTTGGAAAAGCCTTTTGATCTTAAGGGTCTTGCAGATCGTCTATCGAGAGTATTTCCAGGGCTCGTAAAAATCAGAGATGACGTCAAAGCGATAATTGTGATGGATAAGATCAAGGTAACCGAATATGGGATAGAAGAAGGTTCTGGGTTAGCTGCTGATAGGGTAAAGTCAATATATGAAGAATTCATGAGGGAGTTCAAGAAGTAAATTTGTTATTTGAGGTCAGGTATTCTGACCTAGCAGGAAGGATAGGAAAAATAAAGACTCCTAGTGGGACTTTTGAGACCCCTGCCTTTATACCTGTTATTCACCCGGTTTCCCAGTCTGTAGATATCGAGTTTTTAAAGAAATTAGGCTTTGAAGCAGTCATTACAAATGCGTATATCACGCTAAAACAATATGGTGATGTCGCACGAGAAAGAGGTATTCATAAAATAATAAATTTTGATGGTCCAATAATGACAGATTCTGGTGGCTACCAAGTGCTAGAATACGGTTCTATTGAACCAGAGCCTTCGTATATAGCCCATTTTGAGAATGATATTCAAAGTGATATTTGTGTACCTCTTGACAAGCCAACAGGATATGGGTTGAGTTATGAAGTAGCTGAAAGGTATGTTAACGAGACTATGAAAAATTCCCAAGAAACCCTAAATCTCATGAAGAGTAACAATAATCGAAACTCTGTTTGGGTGGGCCCAGTCCAGGGAGCAGAACATCTTGACTTGGTAAAAAGATCCGCGGGATTACTTGATGAAATGGGATATGAAATGATGGCTCTTGGAAGTCCTGTGCAATTACTAGAATCATACGAATTTGCAATTTTGGCTGATATGATAGCAACTCTTAAAACAACAGTTATGTCTAAGCCCATTCATCTCTTCGGGGCAGGACATCCTTTAACGATACCATTGGCAGTAGCATTAGGGTGTGATACTTTTGATTCTGCTTCATACATGTTGTATGCAAGAGATAGCAGGTACATGCATCCAAATGGAACTTCAAGATTGGATAAGTTGACATATCTTTCATGTCAGTGTCCGATTTGCATTAGTATGACAGTTAAGGAATTTGTTGGACTCGAACACAATGAAAAGATAGATAAATTGGCCAAGCATAATCTCTACGTACTGAGATCAGAAGTTTTGTCGGTAAAACAAGCTATCATGGAAGGAAGACTTTGGGAATATGTTGGACAAAAGGCACAAGCTCATCCCAAATTAATGGAGGCCTTTAAATTATTTGTCAATTACAAACACTTAGAAGATGGTACGCCAGTGTTCAAGAAAAAAGCGATATTTTTTATGGAATCAATCGATCAATATCGACCAGAAGCTTGTAGAGTAAGAAAGATCTTTAGTTCATTTAGTACGGATAAGAAAAAGATCATTCTATTTCCTGACACACAGGTTTCTCCCTTTTATTGTTCTCATGAGTATCACAAATTGTCAAGTAAATTTTCAGATTCTCAGATTTGTGCTTATAATCCTTTTATTGGTATCATTCCATCTGAAATTTCAGATGTCTATCCTGCCGCTCATAACCTGATTTCAAGGAAAAAATTTGATTTCAATAATGCTAAAGACTATCCAACTTTTGTTAGTTCTTTAGAAAATTTTCTGTTACACAATTTTTTTGATGAGGTGATAGTCGTTGCCAATGATTTCATGCAAGGCATAATTAAGGACATCCATATTCTTTCTAAGAATCTAAAGATTATTGAATATAACGATAATGTAATTGAACAACTTTAATCATCTGCTAACTCTAAATCGCGCTAATCTCGTTTTTAATCTTAAATTTTGCTTAAATATAAGAAATAGTTAAGATAATTAATAAAATTGGCGATTGATTATGAGTTCATTTATACGTTTAGTGAGGAATTATTAAATTTAGACAGTTCTCTTCGGTGGATTGGTATTTCAAATAAATATGGCGTCCTAATTAATGTGGAACAACGCGAAGGATTAAAACCATTAATGTCAGAGGAGGAAAGCGAGGAATATGCAGCTGCAGCCGTGTCAAGATATAGGACTAGGGTCAAATTTCAATCAAAAATAGGAAAACTAGATTATGCTGTTGGAAGATATGAAAATGTAACTAGGATTACTATTCCCATTAGTAACGACTATTTTCTCCTCCTAACAATCGATAAAGAGAAAAATTATGATGACTTGATTAATAAGATGATAATTCCATTTATCGATAAAAATAGGAACAAATTTCATTTTGAAAATCTAAATGATTGATCCTATTTCCGCTGCACTTTGCCATAAATATTATTGAAAATTAAGATACGATGTCATCCACAATGCTCTTGTAAATTGACAGTGCTTCGTCCTCACTTTTAGCTCCAACAATAGTAGCTGCCCCACTGGTCATGAAGCTTATTGAAAGATTGTCGGAATTGCTGCTCATGATGGTTAATCCTAGTTCGCCTTTTGTCTTAATCGTATATCCCAGTTTTTCTGCAGTCCTTTCAATTCCTATCAGGTTTAGTGATGTTGATATATGTGCGGGCGTAACAGTGTATGTTCTCTTTCCTCTGTCACGACCGCATAGTTCTTCAATTATCAATTGCTTTGTTTCCAGCTGATTAGTATCAATTCTTTTTGTTCCACATGAAGGACATTCTTCTTGTCTAAACACTGAAACCTTTTCTAATGATAGATCGTTTAGATCTACATATAGCAGTTTATTTTCTAGTGTTGGTTTTTCACCCATAATGATCTTGACTGCCTCAGAAACTTGGATACCTCCGACAAGATACAAAATTGATGGATGAACACCTTCAGTACTACAAGTAGGCATATCATCCTCAGCTAAAGCGGGAAAGATACACCTAAGACATGCGGTTTTATTTGGAATTATTGTGCAAATTGAACCTAACATGCCTAAAGCACCAGCATAGATTAGAGGGATATTTAGTTTAATACATGCGTCATTTAGTGCATATCTAGCATCTATACTGTCTAATGCATCCACGACTATATCAAATCCATCAACAATGCTTTCAGCAGTATATTTAGTAACAGAATTTGGAAGCGCTTCAATCTCGACACTTGAATTTATTTTCTCAAGTCTTTCTTTTGCAGCTTCAACCTTTACTCTACCTATATCATTTTCTGTATAAAGATGCTGCCTATGCAAGTTGGAAATTTCTATGATATCTCTATCCACTATCTTCAATTTTCCGACACCCATTGCAGTCAGTTGTGTAACTACAGGATTGCCGATACCTCCAACTCCAACAACGCATACTTTTGCCTTTCTAAGTTTTTCCAATCCAACGAATCCTATTTCATCTAGCATTATCTGTCTGGAGTATCGTTGTAAATCCTCGTTCTTTAGTTCAGAACCTCCTGCTACAGCCGGTAGAATATAAATGGAGTCACCACTGTTAAGTTTGGTTGCCATGCCATCATTACTAAAACGCATGTTTTTTCCGTTAATGTAAATGTTAATTAACGATCGCGGTTTTCCGTTTAAATCCAAAACTTTACGTTTAAAATCTTCCCCGAGCTGTTCTGTTACTTTGGTAAACGCATCTTGCAGATCTATGGCGTCTAATGGAATCTTTTTTTCTCCGCTACCCTTCGTAAGAACTGATGGAATTATAAATTCGATATTTGTCATTCTGTGCTCATCATTTCCTATGAAATCATTGCTGACACTGTTTGTATATCTGGTTTGACGACGTCAAGTTTGGGCAATGCACTTACTATCGCTTCAATAGATTTCAATCCATTACCCGTAACATAACATACTACTTTTTCATCTCGCTCTATAAATCCATCATCAACCAGTTTTTTGAGTACGGCTATTGAGACGCCACCTGCAGGTTCAGTAAAAATACCTTCAGTTTTTGCTAGTGTCATAATTCCCTCAACAATTTCATTATCATTAGCTTCTTCAGCAATACCACCGTATTGTTTCAATCTTCTTAAAACATAAACGCCGTCCCCAGGATCCCCGATTGCTAAACTCTTTGCTATGGTATCCGGTCTTTCTACAGGAACAATTTCACCAGTATTTTTCTTAAAAGCATCAACTATTGGAGCGCAACCGTGTGGTTGTGCGGCTGTAACCTTTAGATTTGAAACGTCGTCGACAAGTCCTATTTCATGTAACTCTTCAAATCCTTTACAAATTGCATTTAACATCGCACCGCTCCCTACTGGAATAATGAGATGATCTGGAAGTTCCCAGTTAAGTTGTTCGGCTACTTCAAATGCCAACGTCTTCGAACCTTCCACGTAATATGGTCTCATATTAATATTTACAATCCCTATGCCCTTTGAATCTCCTATTATTGACGCGACCCTATTGGCATCGTCATAAGTCCCTTCAACTGCAACATATTTGGCACCATAAGATAATGCCTGTGCAATCTTTGCTTTTTCAATATCCGATGGTGCAAAAATAAAACATGGCAAATGTGCTTTAGCAGCATGCGCAGCAGTTGCTGAAGCCAAATTTCCAGTTGATGCGCATCCTACTGCTTTGAGTTTAATTTCTCTAGACTTTGAAATGGCCACACCCGCAGGTCTATCTTTGAATGAAAAAGTTGGGTTTACAGAATCGTTCTTTATGAAGAGATTCTTAAGATTTCCTATCTGTGTCCCCAATCCCTCAGCATGTTGCAGGGGTGTGAATCCAGCATGAATATTCACGATACAGTTCTTATCAGCAATTGGCAAGAGTTCGAAATAGCGCCAATATGTTTTATCTTGCCGGGACGAGAAAGTGTGCTTGCTTAAATCCGTAGGAACATTATATATAACATCGAGAGGACCGAAACACTCTTCACATATGTACTTGAATACGGGGGTATATTCAGCGCCACATTCTCTGCATTTTAGAAATCGAATAGAACCCATGTATAATCAACTATCACCGAATATGTGGTAATAAATATCACTAATAGTAATTTTAGTATTACTTAATTTTTT
>DASUMD010000083.1:0-3420 GCA_036277875.1 Nitrososphaeraceae archaeon | reverse complement strand
TTATTAGTTGAAATTAATCTTTCTGCTTCATCAAAGGAAATACTATTTCCATTAATGACCATCTTCATACAAGAATCAATGAACTCGAAATCCTGCATCATTAGTTCTTTTTTAGAACCCATACTTATTCTTTAATTATCTGACCGGAGACAAGTTCATACATTACATACCAATAGATTTTTTAGAATCGGAACTAGGAGACTTAAAAGGTGCTTCGCATTGATGTATAAGGATAGTTATGAGTTTCTGCATTTTCTAAGCGAATTTCTATCGGTCCAACTCCGAATCTCAAAACAATGTTAGTATTCAAACATTAGGATATTAGGAGATAATGGCAAAAATAACTAGCGTTATTAGGTGTTTTTGAGCTTTTACCCCACATAAAACAAGTGAAAATCAACAAAATTGAAAGATTTCTTGGCAATCTTGATAGTGGGGAAGAAATGCGAAATTCGTCATTTCATCTTTAGACTACAACAGTCTAAAAAAGGACCCGTTTTTGCATCATCTAAAAAGACTGGCATTTTTTTACTCGTATTTAGTCTAAATAATGTGATACCTTTTTTCACCTGTACGTATTTTTTTTGACCTAAAGTATTATCAAGTTTTCATCAAGTAATATGTAATGAAATATTCCTTTGGATACCTGCGAGTCAGTACTGCAGAACAGACAATACTTAATCAGAGGTTGGCAATCGAAAAGTGGGCAGCTGACAATGACTTTAAAATTCTTGATTTTTTCGAAGATTCTGCAGTAAGCGGAAAGATCCCTGCAATAAATAGACCTGCTTTCAGAGAGATGCTAAATCTGGTTAGGTCTGATCGTGTTGACTCGGTCATAGTTTATGAATTATCACGAGTCGGAAGAACATTTTGGGAAACACTTGATGCAATAAAATCAATTGAAGAATATTCCCCACTGATATCTTGCTCACCAAAAGAACTATTTCTTCAAACCACTGATCCTAGCGTTAGGAAACTAATGCTTGGCATCCTGACTTGGGTCGCAGAAAGAGAAAGGGAAATGTTGATTCAACGCACAAAGGATGGAATGGTAAGGGCAAAAATGTCTGGAAAAAATATTGGTCGTCCAAAAAAGACACTTGACAAAGATACACTGATCAAAATGTTGTCTCAGAACATTCCACGTAATAAGATCGCCAAAAACCTTGGAATATCAAAAGCTACCCTTTATAACCAGATTCGGATGATTTAGATGAATCACCTGATTAATATTATCTGATTTTCTTTTGAATCTTTTCTACTATCTGATATTCAGTATCAACTATCTTTGTCAGATCTTCTTTTCCTATTGCTAATGGTGGAATTATTGTAATTAAATTTCCCAAAGTCCTAAGATATACACCCTTTTTCAATGACTCTCCTGCAATATATTGTCCAATTGGAACCTTGTCAATAATATTGATGGGTTTGTTCCCTTTTCTTAACTCAATTCCACAAAGGAGTCCTTTATTTCTAATGTCATAACAAATTTCTAATTCTGCAAATCTTTTCAAAAGTCGATCGAGTACCAGGGAATTGATCCTTATTTTTCCAATAAGATTTACTTTCTCATAAAGAGCTAGGTTTGTCAGTGCAGCTGTGCACCCAACGGGATGCCCAGTGAATGTATGTCCGTGAAAAAGCTGCCTCTTATCCCAATAATCTCCGAGGAATTCGTTGAAAATTTTAGAAGTAGTCAGCGTTACTGCTAGGGGAAAATAGCCACCTGTAAGAGCCTTTGCGAAACAAACAATGTCTGGTTCAGATCGTTGTGCCTTATACTCTATCATATTACCAAGTCTTCCAAATCCTGTAGCTATCTCATCCAGTATTAGAAGAACATCATATTTTTTGCAGAGGTCACTGATCTCTTTTTGAAATTTGTTCGGGTAGATGTATACCCCACCCGCGATTTGAGCCCCGCTTTCCATCACCATGCCAGATATTTTTGCCGATTTCCTCTTCAGAATGTTCTCAATTTTATCAACATATTGTTCAATGTCATGTTGTCTAAATTTTTCATGTCTTATAGTTGGTGAATCTACCTTTATTGTTTTGAGTAGTAGTGACCTGTAGGGGGAAAAGTAACCATCAACATATCCTACGGACATACAACCAATTGTATCGCCATGATAACCGTTTTTTAAAGAAATAAATTCTTTTTTCTGCGTTTTTCCTTTATTGTTCCAGTATTGTATTGCTATTTTTAATGCAGCTTCAATCGCCGTTGAACCATTGTCTGTGTAGAAAACCTTGCTCATTCCCTTTGCAATTGTTATAAGGCGTTTCGCCAGTTTTACAGAAGGTTCGTTAACCAAACCAAATAATGAAGAATGAGGAAGAGTATCAAGCTGATTTTTCATGGAATCAATTATTTCAGTTCTATCATGTCCCCATACATTGCACCACATGTTACTAATCCCATCAAGATAACTCCTTTCGTTGGAATCGACAAAACTAAAACTACTCCCCGATTGGATCGTAATATTATCGGAGTTATTCCAAAGTTTCATTTGAGTATACGGATGCCAGACATATCTTTTATCAAGATTATTACTATTCAATAGAAATAGCTATAGTATTGCACTATTTGTACATTAGCCTGAGTGAAAGTTGTATTATAAATGGGAGTTTTTAATTAGAATCTAATTTGACACTAGTTTCTAAATTCAAGAATTATGGTACTATTTCATACTGCGTTAATTCAGGGTTCATATGATCAAAATAAGTTTATTAATAATCTGAATATAAGCATTAGATGATGAATATAAAAATATCCATAATTTTGTTATTTATCTCTCTTGCTTTATTAATCACATATGGAGCAGACGTAATTTATTCCCAAACCACTTCTGGTGATGGAAAAAGTGGTTTTCTCCAAATAGATCCTGCCGTAAGAGGTATCGTCTTTGGTGCCGTTCCAGTAATTTTGTCTATTATAGGTTTTGCAATTTCCCTACGAAAAAGATCTACGTTGGTAGTCGTACTTCTCCTTATTAATGGTGGATTAATCATAGCCGGAATGATTGGCTTGGCTGCTCAAGGAGGAGGAGACAACGCTTCAACTCTCTATGGAACTATTGGGCTAGGAATATTGCTAATTGTACTCGGTATAGTAAAAGGTTACATATCAAAGAGTAAGCCAGAAAACAAACAAGACAGTGTCCACTAGTGAACATTTAGACCATTTAGATATTCATAATTAAGGAAAAATAAATTTTCATGAAATTAAGTTCAATATTTCTAAATTCGAATTTAGAAATGTTTTTCAGTGGCCAAGTAGTGCCATAACATTTAATTAAAGTAATAATTTTTGTAAAATATGCGCCGCTGTAGCTCAGCATGGTAGAGCAAATTCAAAGATGGTTACTTTGGAGCTTAACTGGCTGTTAACCAGTGGGCCATCAGTTCAAGTCT
>DASUMD010000082.1:0-2334 GCA_036277875.1 Nitrososphaeraceae archaeon | reverse complement strand
TCCAAGTTGCATTCCAATGTAGGTGAACATAGTATTCCAAATTACCGATCCAAAAAAAGTGTAAATTGAATATTTAAGGAGATTCATCTTTGCTATTCCGCAAGGTAAAGAAATATACGTTCTTATAGCAGGTAATAGCCTACCAAGGAATGAAATTTTATCACCATATTTTTGAAACAACTTCTCTGTATATTCAAGATGATGCTCCTTGATGAAAAAATATTTGCCAAATCTAATTATAAATAATCTGCCGAATTTTAAACCAAAATAATATGTAAGAATCGATCCAACGACATTCCCAAACGATCCCGCAACAATGAGGCTAATCGGTTCAAATGTGCCAGTTGTGACCAAATAACCTGAAAAAACCAAAATTATCTCACTTGGAATAGGGATCATCGCACTATCCAAGACCATTAAGAATATGACCCCAGCGTATCCTAAGTTTGATATAATTGAAACAACAAAGTCTACAACTGGTTTGAGAATCTCAAAGACAATTGACATTTATTTGTTTTAGAATCAATGAGATAAATATCTGTTTTCAAGAAGGCATAATCATTTCAAGCCTCATTATTGTTCATAATATTGGATCTTATATTCCGAGAGGTTGTAAGAATCCATTTGTTACCAGCTCGTTATTCACCCAATTTATTTTAGAGCGAAAATAAGAATATAGTACTATTTTGATATCCGATAATTAGTTTTATACAATATTCCAGAATTAAGAAAAAGGTGGCAAATTCTATCTATCTGAGCTCTAAATACAATTAGTGCAAAGGATAGAATATGGGTAAATGCATGTTCCTTGTTCCTTGGGTTGGGAATCGGTTCGTGGAACTGATAAAGATAATCAGTCTTTAAATGGACACTAATTAATAGTAACAATACCTTGGTGTTAAGCTTTAGATAATGAACATGTAGTGTTGAGTGTTAGCTCTTTGGGACTCAAATCGCAACTGAATATCATCGAAACAAGCTGGGAAATTCCAACTATTTTGCCAGATAATGAGATGTTGTAAAACTTAAATTTATGAACATGAATTAAAAGTAATGAAAGTAGAACGAAAATCAAGATATCTTTTAGCGTACTGTACACTGTCTGGGTTATTGGCATCAATTGTAATATCTGGATTATTATTCAGCTTGGATTTCATCTCAGGGACTCCTTTAGGTACTTTTTTTGCAGTAATAGGATCATCTCTAGGATTTTATGATTCCAATACGTCACCATATGTTGGTCTCTTATTACATTTTGCGACTGGTACTGTAGCTGGTAATTTACTTGGACAAGGAGCAATATTTTGGAATAGATTAATTCCAACTGGTATTAAACGAGGTATAATTTTAGGGATCATGACTGGAATAGCACTTTGGTTAGTCTTATTTTTACCATTGACTACCTATATTATACAACCGAAATTAAATATGTTCAACTTTTCTGCTCCAAATCAGTATGTCTACGTAATAGCACAGCATTTCCAAGATCTATATGCGATTATAGTAATAGGTTCCCTTTTTTTCCATGTAGTTTATGGAGTAATTTTAGGATTGATAGCAGGAAGGCTTATTGAATTAAAACATTGATTTTGGTTGATTCTGTTCGATTAATTAGTTTGGTGAATCAATGATGTACGACTTCGTTGGGAATACATTGTATGTTTAAGTAGTAACAAACTTGATGTAATATTATTTTATAATATTTACAACAAATATACTTAAGATTATATATTATTCAGGTTCGATGCCCCTGATAATAATGACTGCGTTCTAATTTTGGAATAACAGGTGAAAATGAGTTTGTGATAAATGGACTGCTTCTAGATTCAGAAATATAACTTGACTAACATTGAATGAAACGCCACGTTGAATATAGTGCTGAATAACGAATCAGTAATACATATTAAATCATTCTAGGAATATTATTCATGTTGTTTTGATTTTCACAAGTACCGAAATGATTTTGATTTTTCTTCTTGCTGTAGTGTTTATTAGCGCTACTTCTATGGGCTCGTATGCATCAACAAATGAATTGACTAGCAAACCACCCATCAATGGTGTTGTCATGAAAGGAGCTTTTGTCAGTATGAAACAGGATGACTACGGTTCGCCACCAGCTCCCGAGAATTACATTGAGGATAGCTTTAAAATGATTTCTGAGGCGGGTTTGAATCATGTCAGATTCGTGTTCTATTGGGAGGCATATGAAAGGGATCCCGAGGCTTTCATGAAGGAAATAAAATCAGTAGCCAATGCAGCAGATAAGTATGGATTGAAAATCATTTATGACAATCATCAATGGCATACTTCTTCGTGGCTAGAAGAAAGAGCGAC
>DASUMD010000081.1:0-6123 GCA_036277875.1 Nitrososphaeraceae archaeon | reverse complement strand
GGGTCTACCAATTTCTCCTCTAATCATACCAGCCTTCTCTGACACTACATCCACTAATTCTGGAGTAACAGCAATAACGTCAGAGCTAGAAATAATTCCAGCCAATCTGTCTTTATAAACAACACCTAATCTCTTGATGTTGTTTTTTCGTAGTATGCGTGCGGCCTCAGTTATACCTTCTCCTGCTTCTACAGTGTGTATTGTTTGCATTACTTTTGCACCATCAACCGATGATGGATCTAAATTGCTTGCCACTACCTTTGATACAACATCCCAATCAGTAACAATTCCAACGGGTTTTTCATTTTCGGTAATAATTACACTGCCAATATTATGATCTTTCATTTTACTTGCAATGTCGACAACGGTATCGCTTGGTCCAGCTGTAATGACAGGGCTGTTCATAATGTCTCTTACTAGTACTCGTGTAGTCATGTTTGCATCGGTATTTTCTACTAGCCTTTTTGCCACAAGATCATTTAGTTAGTTTGGTTTAATTATCTTTCGAATCTTCGTTGTATAGAGGAATGAATCACAAGAATAAGGATCACCTGCGTATCAAAAGTTAACCAATCTTAACATCATTCACTGATTGGCCCCTTTCAATATGTTCTATCTTGGATTGTCCTGTTGGCAACATTCTAATAAAATCATCCAAAAGTACTTTTTTTAAATAATCCGCTAAATCAGAATCAAATTCAGAAATTACTCTTACGAATTCACTTTTTATTTTCTTGGCCAAATTCATCGGATCGGAACCACCCGGCAACAACGAAGCAAATACCAAACTTCTCTTTTTGATGGCGTTTAACGGTCCGGAAACTATTGTGTATCTATTTTCAATTTTAACCAAACCTATTGATAATTTTAGTTCAATGCCCTTGCAAAAATTTCTTTTGCCTTCAATGACAAAAGAGCCTTTTGGAAGAAATTGACCCGTAGGAGCACCTTTCTTTACCTGATTAGGGAATACCCAATATGCATCTCCACTTGACAACCCATCCTTCCACGCTCTACTGAATGATACTGTGGCTTGAGCCGTCTCCTCTATTAAGTTGGTATTCTCATTAACTTGATTTCTCGCATTCTTTACGAGAAAAAAAGGAGACCCATGAATTTCTGCGTGAAACACGATATCGTCCTCAGTCATGTGTTTGCGAATCACTGCTGAATTCGAAGATGCATCTCTCCCACCAATAACTAGGTGGCCGTCAGTAGTAACGAACCAACGATATCGCTCATACCATTGTTTTGATTCTAATGCATTAAATTGAATTTTTTCATGGATTTTTTGTGTTTGACCCTGCAGTTTTTCAATTCTTGATCTAAGTTCTTCACTTGCTTTGTCGATATTGCCGGCACCACGTTCTAATTCTTTTGCTCTAGAAAATAATTGTGACGAAAATTTTGGAATACTTGATTCTAACTTTACTCTTTCATTTAGTAAAACCAGATAGGTCAAACCATTTTCCAAGACTATGTTAGAATCATTTTTTTCTAAAAGAGTCTTGACTGAATTATCGTTCATATCTTGGATACCCAAAGATGAGAGCTTCATTAATTCATGGGCAACGCTTCTAAGACTTTTTGATTTTGAAATTACACTCATTTTTGCTTTGTTTTGTTCTTCCAAGTCATGTTCCAATTCCAATATTTTCCTGTCTGCTTCTTCTGTTTTCAGACTCCTACCGATAGATAAAATCTCATTACTCAGTACTTTATCTATCGCCTCCATGTATGTCTCAACTTTCTTTGCATTAGCTTCTTTTGACATCGAAATAGGAGATGCGTCTATTGCAACACCCATCTTATCCATAATAACTGAGGGTTCGTGATTTTTTTCATCTAGTACTTTATCAGTTATTTCTTTGGTCTTTTCATAAATAATTTCTATGTCCTTATTACTAAGCTGGTGAGCAAACTTTGTATTATTTCCCGATTGAAATAGTATTTCTTCAACATATTTCCTTGGTAAGGATGTAGATTTTCCCAACCATTTTACCACTTCTATATCTTCGGGTTGTGGACTGGCGCTATCCATCATACTTTCTACAGTAATGTGTAAAACGTCCTCACCTCTACTAGGTGGGAGAACATAATCTGATCCAGTATTGAGAGTTCTGTGCCTTACTTCTACTGGATTCAGGATCCAAAGTATTTTCATCGATTCGTCGCATAAAATGACATTCCCCTTTCCGAAGATTTCAACTATCAATATCCTTACTTTATCGTCTCTATTTACAAAATGGAGTAAAAAAATTCTCTCGCTACCAGGCTGCGATATAGAACTTATCCTTGCCCTTTCTATTTCCTTACTTAGTGTCTTTACAAATTGATTTTCTTCTACTTGTTTGTATTTCTTATTTGTTAACCAAATTCCCTTGGTAGAAACCATAAGCATAATATCAGGTTCTATTGGATGATGAAGTTTCAAAAGAATAGAATTTTTAGTGATAGATGAAATATTACTCACGTAAAATCCCGATGATACCTTTGAATTTATCTTGTTTACAAGATAATGTAGCTCTATCCCTGATAATTCCATATGAATGACTGTAGACGAGGATGAATATTAATTAAAAATTCAAATAGCAATCGAAAGGAATTAAACCTGCAATTAATGTGAAAAAAGCAATTGGACCTACTAGATAAGATATACTATATGAGAGCCTTTTTAGGAGTTTTGTGTGGTATTATCCTAGGTTTTATCTTAAATCCTTCCAACTATTCAGCGTCTGTACCCATAATTATCGCACTTGCACTATTTTTCTATATAATTTCGTATGTTATTGCAAAAAGAATTGGTTTGAGATTAAGAACTGAAGATAGAAAAAAAATTTCTACTAATGGTGTTTTTCCATTTATCTTTTTGCTGATAATGTTCATAATTGTTACATATACAGGCCTCCACGCATGAAAAATATGATCTAAAAGAATTTAATTTCAAGGCATTTTATGTAGACATGATGTTATGGAAATATTTAACGCCAGGCATACCCGACGAGCTGTTCGAGCGCTCAGAGAATGTTCCAATAACTAAAGAGGATATCCGTTCAATTGTTCTGAGTAAATTACGTCTAAGAAAAAATTATTCGGTGATTGATGTAGGATGCGGCAGTGGAAGCATTACTATAGAGATATGTCTACACGTAAGTTCTAAAAATGTATACGCTATTGATTTGGATAAGAATGCCATAGACTTGACAAAAAAAAATCTAGATAAATTTGGTGTTTCTGCAAATTTAATCCACTCCAAAGCTGAAGAGGTCTTACCATCACTACCAACAGTTGATGCAATTATTGTCGGTGGAACGAAGGGTAAAACTGAAAAAATCATAGAGCTTTGCATTTCTAAATTAAAAAAGGATGGAAGACTAGTTATCGATACCATACTCATAGAGACAATGTATAAAGCCCTGAAGACGGTCAAGAAGCAAAAAATGCGCGATATTGAGGTTACTCAAGTCACAATAGCCAAAGGAAAAAGTATGTCAAGTGGAACTATGCTTATTTCCAGAAATCCCATATTAATTTTGTCTGCTACAAGATAGAGAATTCAAGGTTGATGTTAATTCACGTGGATAGACTCACAATTTGTTGGAACTCGATTGCTGGGAGATTCTTTTTAATTTAAATAACACAATTTTTTACAACTCAAATCATGAAGCTTTCATGTATAGGTTGCGGACCCGGAGACCCGGATTTGCTAACGGTAAAGGCTGTGGATAGAATCAAGAAAGCAGATGCCATCTTTACCCCGACCTCAAAGGAAGGTAAGCCCAGTATAGCCTTATCAATAGCTAGAAAATACATTAACGAATCAACCACTACAATTACAAACTTAATATTTCCAATGATAAAAGATAAAGATTCACTCAAAGTACAATGGAAGACTAATTCCCAGATAATAGCAGACACAGTACATTCTGGAAAGAATTGCGTTTATTTGACAGTAGGAGATCCTTCCTTATACAGTACATGGAATTATATTCATAAAGAATTGAAGGAAAAGCATGATGATATAGATATTGAGATCATTCCTGGCATTCCATCCTTCTTTGCATTCGCAGCACAAGCAAAAATGAGTCTAGTGGAGGGCGATCAAACACTTGGTATCGTTCCTGCATGTTATGATTTGGATAAAATAAGACAAACGGTCGCATCTTGTGACTCTATAATTTTTCTGAAAGACGGGCGATATTTTGACAGTGTGATTGAAATACTATTTGAAACTGGTTTTAGTGATAATTCCGTTATTACTATTGCTCAAGATGTATCCGTGGATGAAGAAATTTTAGAAACAAAGAAATTAAAAGACTTGCGAAACACAAAAAATCCAGCTGGAAAATACTTTTCAATAATGGTGGCTAGAAAGAATGATTGAACCCAATACTATTTACTTTGTCGGCTCCGGTCCAGGAGATCCGGAGCTCATAACATTAAAGGCAAAAAGATTATTGGAAAATGCAGATGTCGTGGTTTATTCAGGATCGTTACTCAATCCAAAACTACTTGAATTTGCTAAAAAAGACGCAACTCTTCATGATGCGGCTCTTTTGGATAGAACTAAAATTTATGAAATATTAAGGGATTCCACAAAACAAGGAAAACTTGCCATACGTTTTCATGATGGAGATCCTGCGTTATTTAGCACTATTAGGGAACAAATTGATAAGTTGAACTTAGATGGCATAAACTGTAAGGTCGTTCCAGGAATAACCGCAATCTTAGGTGCAGCCTCTTCGTTGAATTTAGAGTTAACCCTTCCCGGAATTACTCAAACACTCATTATCACAAGGGCCGAACTTAGAACTCCGGTACCGGAAGGTGAAAGAATTTCTAACTTAGCAACTCACGGTGCTACTATGGCTTTCTATCTCAGTGTTCATCTGATAAGAAACATAGTGGATGAATTAATTAAGGGGGGCTCCTATCAAACCTCGACTCCTGCGGCTGTGGTATACAGAGCCACATGGGAAGATGAAAAAATAATAGTTGGAACTCTTGGTGATATTGTGGACAAGGTGAGGGAAGCCAAAATAACCAAAACCGCAATAATTATTGTTGGAAATGTTATTAATCCAACCAGCTACGAGTTTTCAAAAGTTTATGATCCACAGTTTACACATGGCTATAGGAAAGCAGACAAGTCAAAATAGTATTTTATAAGGTAACAGGACTGGATTATTTGGTATCATGGTATTGTTCTGTCGTTCGGTTAGAAAATTTCTTCATCCTTCCGCATGCCCCCTAGTCCAGCCTTGACCTTTGATGCGCATTCGATACAAATATCTTCTGAAAATGGAAAACTTTTCGAACATTCCTTACAAACGGGTTTTCCACAATCAGGACAGTCCTTTGTAGAAGTCTCTGAATTGCATAAAGAACAAATATTATTCTTCATCACTATAATTAGTGGTCTTGAAGGCTAAAAGTATATCGCATATTCTTAGCCATCTCATGAATTACAACTGTGTGGAAATCTAAATTCTAAGATTATGGGGAAGAATATTGTCTAAATTTTTGACACCATGTTTCTGATTTATTCATGGTAATGGAATTCTTGATATTTCCTTTTGACTAACATTTGACCAGGCGCCCATCACATTATCTTTTGCTTCGGCCTGATTTATACCCGTTATTTCACTAATAATTATTTCAGTGGCGTGCATTGGAGGCCAGGCCATTGCAACATATTCACCAATATTGCCAGTTTTTTGTAAGGAGGCTGGAATTAATTTATTGTCTGCAAAACCCAATGAGGTAAGTTTATGCCTTATAGAGTCTATCAGATCCCGTTGTCCATGTACAATCAAATGTACAGCTTTACCATAATCAATAGTCGACATTTTCCCATTAGTTTTTCGATCAGTCAGTCCTATAAAGATAATTATCTATATGGTATTGTTGATTGATTTTTGATGTCACATTTTGATCTCCATATGACTATGATTCTCCCTGAGGACATTTCTGAAAGGATTTCTTCATTCATCTCAGGAAGATTAGACTTTCCTTATGTAAAGAAAGACGAATTAATTTCACTCTTATACTTGTATGGAAAAAGTAATGCAGTATTAGATCATCCTGAGAGAGTTCTTGCAATTGCAAAGAAAACCGTTGAAA
>DASUMD010000080.1:0-2143 GCA_036277875.1 Nitrososphaeraceae archaeon | reverse complement strand
CGTGAATCTTTTTGATTTAATATATATAAAATAGCACCATGCAGAAGAAGAATGTGAATTTCAGAGATTCCAAAAATTCAGACAATGATGGTAAAGAAAAGATTTCCGTTCAATTGTTGGTTACCGGCAAAGTTCAGGGAGTGTATTTTAGATATAATCTACAACAAATTGCAAAGAAAAATTCTGTAGTTGGATGGGTACGCAATTTACCTGATGGGCGGGTTGAAGCTTTACTTGAGGGAAACAAAGATGATGTTGATAAAGTTATAGAGTGGAGTCAGATGGGTCCCGAAAATGCACGAGTGGACGATGTAAAAACGGACAACTTACAATATGAAGGAAAATTTAGAGATTTTGTCATTCAACATGATGAACCTTAGCTCCGCTATTTATTTCACGTGAGAATAAAATAAAACTCAACTTAACGACATTCCATAGCAAATAGTGATTTTTAGATTCATGGCAGATTTTATAATTTTCGGAATTGCAATTGAGTTACGGAAAATAATGAAATGAAGTAATGAATAAATTGTAAAGATTTTGGATCTAATACTTTAATTAAGAGTGACCATGCATTAGTACCAAATATGTTACTAATACTAGTTTTGTGTACCAAGATTAGTGTGATAAATGATTGTTCGGGTCTTACATATACAGAGTTAATCAAAAATTGCGCAGTGCAATAGTATACAAATCAAATATTTCAGAGGCAATTTCTTGTTCTATCTTGTTTTCAAGCTCTTTCCATTCCACTTTTATTCCATTCCAACCAGATGTATGCCACTTGCCTATGGGTAATGATTGGTCAACAATATTTTCATTAAACGGGTAAGGGTTTACGTACAGATAGGGTGATTCATAATTATCATCTCCTGGAGAGACACCAACGCCAATTTGTTCGTTGTTTTTCATCGTAAAGGCTTCAACTGAGAAATCAAATCCATCAGGCCACAAATGGACTTGCGTAAAATGATCCCTTAATTTCATTCTGAATAATTCAAGACTTTTGTTGACCTTTTTTGCAAATGGAATGTATTCAAATAAGTACTTATGACGAAAAGTGAAAGACGACATCTTTGGCATATCGAGCCCGTATTTAGTAACAATTGATTCTAATTTTTCATCAAATTTATCGTGAGTCAAGTCAACAATATGCCCATTCTCACTATCAAAATAAAGGAGCTCTCCAGTAAGTAAATGAATTTTTATTTCTGTCTTATTATTCAGTAAACCAGTAGTTATCTCATCATTCTGTAAAAAAAGCGCATCATGGCCGTAATGCGGTAACTGCTCTATTAATTGTGATTTTAATTGAGAGATTATTTTGCAGACAGTACGCAATTCAGTGATTTTATCTAGTAACCTAAAATCATTCATTCGTTTTGTATATGTAAATATGTGTTAAATACTATTATCCATTAGTAAACTAGGTCTATTGTTATTTATAAGGTTCAGGACTAACTCGGATCATTCGGACTTCAGCTTCAAACCAAATGCTATGAATAGATTGGGATGGATTTGTCCATGAACAATACTGTAAACCTCTTCCACCGGTGCATATCCTTTAACCGCTAAAGCAAGGTTTTCTATCCCTTGTCCTAATTCTCGAATTGCGTTAATTTTCATGTTTGCTGGAATAGGCATCATACCAGAGGAATTTTCCAAGTTGGCGTTTTGTAGATAGTTAGCAAATAATATTTTCAATAATTCAGCAAGCCTTGAAGAAGTCTCATAGTCGGCCAGAATTTTCACGTCTCTATCGCTTTGATTTAATAAATGACTTGAGGATTGATTACTTGCAAACATTGAATTCATTTTATCATAACCATGTCCAGAAGTACCGTCTGTCATATTCATATTGGACGATTCATTCATTTTCATAACCATTCCGATACTCATATTGAGCAGACCAGCTGCCTTCTTCGAGTTAAGTCCAGTTGATAAGCCATATTCTAGAAGCGATGCATCCGCAATATTAGCAGCAACAAGTGCCTTTGTAGTTGGGTCAAGATCTGGGAAAATGGAATTGTATTTATTGACAAAATTAGAGATCTTGATTATGTCGCTGTTGATAGAAGCAATTTGGCCTAATAAATCATCTTCTCTTTCTGAATGGATTGACCCTACTGACTCGTTTGTGTAA
>DASUMD010000079.1:0-4206 GCA_036277875.1 Nitrososphaeraceae archaeon | reverse complement strand
CAGTTGTTGCTTCTTCATCAAGTTTGAAGGTAATAGATGGTTTGTCTTCTAGTACTTTTGCTTCGTCTGCTAATGGTTTTGCTTTAGTACCAGTTGTTGCTTCTTCATCAAGTTTGAAGGTAATAGATGGTTTGTCTTCTAGTACTTTTGCTTCGTCTGCTAATGGTTTTGCTTTAGTACCAGTTGTTGCTTCTTCATCAAGTTTGAAGGTAGTAGTAGATGGTTTGTCTTCTTGTACTATTGCTTCATCTGCTAATGGTTTTGCTTTAGTAGGCTGTTCGTCTGAAACTTGTTTTACGTTAGTGTCACCAAACGTATCATCACTAATCCGTTCGATTACTGCCTTCTTTGCCTTCTTTTCTATACTAAAATGATCCATTATATCTCCATCAATAGCAACGAATTTAGCATCCAATTTATTTTCTGAAAAGTGCATGTCAAGAATCCCGAATTTTGAATCCTGCTGATATGCCATAAAAGAAGATTGCTCCTCCAGACCGTGTTTTAATTCACCACCTCCGGTGCCAACTATAGCGAAAATTATCCCATCGGGATTCTTGTATTCTCCCTTGCTAGTACTTGTTACAATTGGCTTTGATGGAGACTCTTGACTAAAATCTAATGGAAAGCTTCTCTGATAGTTACGTACATGAGCCTGCAGGACAATATCTACTCCATATTTATCAAACAGTGGATGATATGTTTTGCTCAATTCTTCGTCACCCTGACAGTCTGAAAGACTACACTCGTTAGGTGAAGAATAAAGAGGATGATGCATGGTTACTACGATCCATTTTATGTCTGGATTATTCGCTGCCTTCCTAAGATCGTCTACTACAAAATTATATTGCTCAGAGCCTGCTTTGAATTCTTCTTCTGATGCCATAGTCAAAACATGTATATTTTTAATGTCAAAAGAATAGAACTGTTTTGAAAGTCCATAATGTTTGAGATATGAATCAGCTAAGCCGTCATAATGATTATCATGATTGCCAATAGCGATTTTTGTGATAGAAGCCACTGGCTTTATAAGATTAACCCAGCAATCTTTTGTTTTCTCGCTAGAGTAATCTCCAAGTCCCAATACTAATTGAGGATTCATACTCTTTGCCATATTTACTGCTTTTTGAGCGTCGGGAGTACAGTGCCAATCCCCAGATGCAACAATGTGTGTATCTGATGCTGCTAGACCTTTTTGTAAAAATGAGCCAGATCCAGAATCAGTTACTAAAGCAAGTAACAACAATGAAATCAATGACAATACTAATTTTGCATGAATGTTTTGAATTTGAACCAATATCCTAATCTGAATAATTTTGATATAATATTGACTTTAAGTAGTTCTTTACAATATTAGTATGAAAATTTCAAAAATTATTTTTCTAAATAATAGTCCAATTCAATCTATTTTAGATAGTACTATCTAAATTTTATACACAATTTGAAGAAAATATGTTCTATAAAATTTTTACCGTCTATTTAGTTCAGTAAATATTGTCAGCATTCTCTCATGTGGTAAATAAATCAATTCGACAACAAATGAGTAATACAAATTGATAGTTCTTAATGATCTTTTCAACACACAGACTACCCAATGAATTCAATAGTAATGTTGAATATTAGAGTTTATTGACAAAATAAAGGTGTAGTATAAGGTTCTCGCCTGAAAATTTGCCAAATTTTTGTTTTTGAGTACGATTAGTTCATTTTGCCAAATTCCAAAAAATAAGAATAAAAATAATAAAGTACTTCACCTTATGAAATAATAAGCATGAATGCTATCTTGTATACAAGCATCATTGCAGTGGCTATGTTGTCAATTTTCAATTTACATATGTCTATATTTGCTACCGAACTCAACTTGACAGATTCGATGACAAATGATTTTGCCCAAAACACGAAATCCAAAATAAATAACCTGGTCACAAATGCTCTGAATGATACAAGCAATGTCCTAAATTCTAGTCTGCTAATTAACGACTACAATCAAATTTCAGACAATGTCGTAGTATCTCAGAACACAGTTCAATCCTTCATGAGAAGTAACGGTAGTAGTTCTGATGATAGTAGTTCCATAATTAAGAATAAAGTTACAACAACAAATGGAGTCTGTAGTTCTGACAAAGCAGGCGGAAATGGTAACGATACACTATACTCTTCAGGTAATTGTAACGATATGCTGACGGGTGGCTTGGGCGCTGATAAATTTACATGTGGTGAAGGAAACGATACAATAAGAGATTATAATTCAAAAGAAGGAGATGTTATTTTAGATCGACAGAATTGTGAAGAAATACCGTAGAAATTTCTGCTAGTTTCCTACCTAAGGTAAAGTAGAACAGATTATGATTTACTATATGATCTGTGTAAACAAGTTTGATTTCAATTGAAATTATGTCTTTCTTACTCCACTGAAGGAGACACCAAGAATTTGATTCCTTGTTATCCCAACAACTTCGAATATAAGACTCTTCACATCTCCAGCCGTGTTACCTAGTATCCTAACTACTATTCCTTGTCTGGTTGGAAGAATTGACACGCCCCCCGATATATTGTCTTCGTATTCATTGATCTTTTCAATAATTTCATGCTTGAGACCCTTCACATAGAGTTCTCTTGTGATGATATATACTGTGCCAACTACTTGAAATTTTCCCAATATGCCTTCAACAGTCAAGTCTTCTTTCTTTGGTTCTAACTTTATAATATCCATGAATCTGGGTTTGCGTAAATGATTCTGTGCGACAGTTTTAATGTAACAGATGTCATATTCGAAGGCTTCACCACTTTCTACTCTGCCAGGAACTATCATTTCTGAATAGAGCATTGTCGCGTTGTCATGAACACTCAATTCTACTTCTTGGTAAAATCTAGAATTGTGAAATGGTATTATCTGATCGGGTATATACTCAAAATAGCTTCCTTCTCCGACGTTGATACTGATCATCTGAGTTGCATAACTTTTTTCCATCTTGTAAATTCTAGTGGCTCCCTGTGTGGTAACATGAGCAAAAGCATTGTTACCGAGCGTTATATCAATACGATATCGGTCACCTTGCAATATCCCCCCAGAAGGCGAAACGATATAAACATAAGCCATTGCAGGCAGACTTTCCTCCAGATACAGGGCACGTTGTATGCATAGTGGTACGCGACAATATTGTTCTCTAATAACAGTTTTTTCCGTATCAGTGTCCCTTTCAAACTTTATGCGCAAAATGCCAACTTTTCCGGAATTGCTAACCCCAGGATGGAAAGGTTCTGCGAGATAAGCCCCAATCTCTGATGGAATATTTCGCGGTGTATAGTAGTCGATGGTCATTTTCATTCTTGACTCAAAACTTTTTGGAATCCCTTCAGTGTTTTTAATTCAGATTCCATTTGTGTAATTCTTGTTGCTATTTGCATAGTGCACAATCAATTTAGTTATCGTCAGTTATTTACCAGTGTTTTAGGTGAGGCTTCGAAAAGAAGATCCTTTATGATGTAAGATACTACAATATCCACTCCTTGGCCTGTTCTAGAATTGACAAAAACCGTCGGTTTTTTATTTCGAACAATCTTTGCATCTCGCTCCATTATCTTTAGATCAGCCCCTACATAGGGAGCAATATCTATCTTGTTTATTACGAGAAGATCACAGTTTTCTATTCCAAGCCCTCTTTTCCTAGGATACTTGTCACCACCTGTTACATCGATGATGTAAATGAAATAGTCAGCCAGAGCTGGACTAAAAGTTGTTGTAATGTTGTCCCCTCCGCTCTCTATCAGAATTAAATCCAGATAATTGTATTTTGATTCCATTTCTTCTACAACAGAGAGATTTATTGATGGATCTTCTCTCACAGCAGTATGAGGGCATCCCCCCGTGGCAACTCCTATTACTAATTCTTCAGGAACAAGTCCCTTTTCTGTTGCAAGATTTTGCCTCATCCTGTCTGCATCTTCTTTCGAGACGACATCATTGGAAATTATTCCTGCTTTGTAACCCTTAGCAGAAAGTATAGGAACAATCTGCTCTATTAGCATAGTTTTACCCGACCCGACAGGACCACCAATTCCAACTCGAGGGATTCGATTAGAAGACATAACAAATTTTAGACAATTTTCATGTAATAAACATTTTTGAGTCCATCATTTCATGTTTCATTTGCAGAATATCCAGACGTGGTGCAAATTGCCACATATTTGAAATTGGTCTTTCTA
>DASUMD010000078.1:0-5768 GCA_036277875.1 Nitrososphaeraceae archaeon | reverse complement strand
GCTGGGACTGCTGGGGCTTATATCTGGCTATTTTTGGCTGGAATTGGCTTAATATTACTTGGGGCAGAGAGGTTGGTTAGTGGAATATTCGCAAAGGGAGTAAAAAGATCGACCCGTTTGATCAATATAGGAGTAGGCGTCGGTCTAATAATCTATATTGGATCGGGCTTCTTCTTCCCTGAATTTGCCACAAAATGGCTTGTCATTTTTCTTGGGTTTGGTTTACTAGCTAATGGTATAATAAGAATAGTTGGAGGTTTAAAAAAGAAGGAGAAGGAAGAATCATATGATATCTCTTCCGTTGCGTTAGGAGTATTAATTACGTCTTTGGCTATATTGGTCCTGGCATATCCGCCACTAGGCATTGCACTACTTGTTGTCATGACGATTATAGCCCTTGCGATAAGTGGAATACAAATAATATTAGCAGGATTGAGGGGTAGACGTAAGGGAAGACAGGGCATCGTGACCCTAACAAAAGCCTCTGTGGATGAGCAAGAACCTTCCGCAGAAGATAGAAAAGGAATTTGGAAGAGCGGATCTTGGTTTAGGGATCAAGAAAATAGATATCTCCTCTTTAGAGGAGTGAATTTTGGTTCAAGGAGCAAGATGCCTCCTTACCTTCCAATAGCACCTCTTGAGGTACATGAGTTATCAAAGCTTGATTTGAATAAGGAAATCGAATCTGTAAGGTCAGGATTAGATCTAATGAAAAACCTTGGGTTTAATATTATACGTCTCTTAGTATCGTGGAAAGCCATAGAGCCACGCCCAAACGCAAATCTGGATGAACTGCTACCAGAGGGAAAGAAGTATCTTGAATACATGAAGGAAATAATTGACGAGCTGTATGCAAGAAACCTTTACGTTATTTTAGATTTCCATCAAGATATTGCCAACGAAGTATACGGTGGTGATGGATTCCCTGATTGGGCAGTTGCTATCAATGAAGACCATGAAAAGCCAAAGGCTCCTACCAAGCCTGACAAAAAGTGGCAATTTAAATACATGATTAGCAAGTCCCTAAAAGAGACCTTGAAATCGTTCTGGGAGAATGATTTGACAAACTTAGATGAGGGGCTTAAGAACTATCCTGTTCGTACGCATTTAGAGAAAACCATTGGGCAGACCGTTAAATTCTTCAAATCATTAAATGGAGGTCTTGGACATCCAGCCATCTTGGCCGTAGAACCCTTTAACGAACCCCATCCTAATACTATACCGAAGAAGGAATTTGAAGTTAAGAATCTTATGGATTATTATCGCAATGTAAACTCTGAAATTGAAAAGTTTGACAAAGCCCTGTTTATATTTATTGAACCAAGAGTTGATTGGATTATGCCTACCGATACTGGCGGTATGCCCGCCAAATATGGAGCATCCCCACTTGAGGTAAAGAGCACATTTGGTATGGACTTTATAAAAAATGTAATGGTTGATAAGAAACTAGTAACTAAGAGATTGGAAACCTATCTGCCAAGTGACCTAAGCTCCATTTCCAGATTTGGAAAAAACGGTGTTCTGTCATTTCACTACTATGATACTATGGCAGTTGCCAGCTCATTTGTAAAAATACCTGAAAGCCTTTACACCTATAAAATTGAATTTCCCATGCTATTTGCCCAATTATATCAGGCTGCTACTGAACGTGGACTAATCCCGTTTATAACAGAATTTGGTGCATTCCAAGAGGCAGAGCAGGTAAGAGAATATTTGGATCTACAATATAAACAAATAGAAGCACTCCTTCTTAATGCTACTATATGGAACTACGATCTATACAATACAGAAGAAGGCAAGGATAATTGGAATTATGAAAACTATTCACTTCTTGGACCTGGCAGAAAACCACGAAATGTGGATGCAGTCGCACGCCCATATCCCATGCGAAGTTCCGCAGAACCTACTCTCATATTTTTTGATATTGATTCAAAGTATGCTGCGATTATTCTTAAGGGTAAAGTCGTGACGGAAGAACCGACGGTCGTCTACATTCCTTATGACATACATTATTCCCCTGAATTTACAGTATGGTCTACCAGTAACGAATTGAAATGGGACAAGATGAACAATCTTTTATATTGGTATCCTTCAAAAGATCATGACTATAATCAGTTAGTAATTGGAAAGGGTAAACTTGACAAGCTGGATACTGAATTTTTACCTGAACAATCAAAAGAGTTAGCTAGCAAGACTATATTTAGCAGTACTTTTGAATAAGCTGATTAAGATTTAGAGCGTCATTTAGATTTTCTTAACTTATCATACTGCTCACTGAAATAAGAGAGCTTATATAGGAATAATAGTAAAATAGGCAAAGATTGTCTGAATCTACTGTAAATGACGGTAGTGGTAATCCTGCAGGAAAACAAGTTACCGTAAAAACACCCAAGGTAGCTACAAGGGCCCTCTGGATTATGGGGATTAGCATAATTGTAGTCTTATACGTCCATACTTCTTTAGCTCCTGCGCTTGTCCAAATGGCTGAAGATTTTGATAAGGATTTGGGTACTGTTAGTTGGGTACTTACAGTTTACCTAATTTCAGGTGCCGCGGTAACCATAGTTATAGGAAGACTTGCTGACACATATGGACCGAAGAAGATGCTACTCTTAGTATTCGTGTGTTACACTGTAGGAACGATACTAGCCGGCTTTGCTACAGAATTTTATACTCTATTAATATTCAGGATCATCCAAGGTGTTGCAGTAGCTCTGGTCCCCGTCGCTGTTCGTATTGCACGAGATCTGTTTCCACCTGAGAAGTTTCCTTTTGCCCAGGGTGTTTTATTGTCCATGTATCAAGGAGGTAGTGCGATAGGTTTGGTAGTGGGAGCTGCCGTTGTTTATGTAGCTGGTTGGCAGGGCGTCTTCTTTTCGGCTATACCAATTTCACTCATACTCCTATTCTTGCTTTGGAAGTTTATTCCCAAAATCCAGGAGAGTAAAGATAAAAACGCTAGTGATAGTGCGTCCAAACGACATGGTAAAGTCATTGATATTCCGGGAGTTATTACCATGGTGCTGACAACCAGTACATTTATGCTGTGTTTCACTTTTCTAGGGAAAGGTAGTGAGGGTGTTGCACTCTTTTGGACTTTCCTAGGAGTAGGTGTGGCCTCAATGGTAGCTTTCTTTTTAATAGAAAAACGAAGCGAGAATCCATTGATAAATTTGAAGCTAGCGTTTCACAAGATCATCAGAGTTGGAAACATTAGTTATCTTATGCTTGGTGTTGTCCAGTACATCATTTTTTCCACGATTCCTACTCTGGGTCAGACCCCGGAACCTTATGGTTTGGGAATGAATACGCTTCAAGTCGGGCTGTTACAGCTTCCACAAGCCCTGGTGTTCGTGGCTCTAGGACCGATAGCCGGGATTCTGGCCGTCAGATATGGCAGCTCCAAGTTCATAATACCCGGCTCAATTATAATGTGTATAGGTATTGTTGCCCTCCTGGCGTTTCACTCGACTTCAGGTCAGGTAGCCAGCATGCTCATCTTATTTGCTATCGGTGGAGCCTTTGTCACTTTATCAGCAAACATCATTATCTGGTTCACGCCGCCGGAATCTACTGGTGTTGTATCTGCTACTTACTCAACTATGCGAATAATAGGAGGTGCAATCGGACCTATTATTGCAGGGATGTTCATGGCATTATTTACTTCAGAAGTACAAAGCCCTGAAGGTGTGACATCTTCTGTACCAAATGCCATGGCGTTTAATGCAACATTTCTAGTTGGAGCTATTATTTCTCTAAGCTTAGTGGCATTCATGGTTATTATGAAACGAAGGGCGTTGAAAATGGGAATGCCAGCAAACAAATAATTGAGCAAAGAGCCAGCTACATTCATCAGTAACGTTCTAAGGTTGGGGAAAGGAGTAGCATGAAAGGCGTCGATTAACATGGACCGTAATTAGAAGGCAACTAAAAAAATCGTCTATTTGGACAAGTACTTCTCTTTCGTATTTCTCTAAACTGCCAACGAGGAATCTATGATACACACATTATCATATATCGTCTCGTCTCCGAATAAGTGTTAAATGCTAAGGTAGCCTTATTATTCAACACAAAATTTATTGGCGGAATGGTGCTACCTCTGCAAGTCCTGTTGTTTTTGCAGCGTTTGGACGATGTCCTGAAATGGTTCCTAGGTAACCTGAAATTCTGAATATGTATTCGCATTTACGATGCTTCGCTCAAACATTTAGAAGTAAGTCCGTATATGAGCAATAATAAGATGGTATTGATCTTAGATTATTACTTAACCTTAATCACGATTGTAATTGACGTAGCAGTCGGACTTGTAATAGGGATATCCGCAATCTTAGCCTTTGCTTCTTTTTTAAAGCACTTGACGATGAAAAAAGAAGGCCTAACAACATACTGGGTAACGATAAGAGCGCGATTAGCCAGAGGATTGCTGCTAGCACTCGATTTTGCAATAGGTAGTGACATATTGAAGACGATCCTCGTTCCCACCTTCACTGAGCTGATAATACTTGCAGTAGTTGTTGGAATACGTATTATTCTTAGCTGGTCACTTTCAAAAGAAATTGAAGGGCGTAGAGATGATGTGGCCAAAACAAAAGGGTTACCAGATGCAAGATAACATGAAACAAAATATTTAAAGTTGAAATAAGATTTGTTGGATCAACATTAGATATCGTTTCAGGATACAGCAAAGTCTCTTATGACTGTGTCACAAAACATCATTTGTTACTACAACTAAAATGTATAGCAACTGAAAATTGACTCTTATAAAAGAATCAAATGCTTACCTTACCCTTCAGGCAGGAGTTTTTGTTTAGTTTTCAGGAATGAATAAAAAATAGTAAACAATGAAAATTTTCTTGCCCATAAGCAGAAGTTTGCTGAATTGGCACAACACTCAGGAATAGCTGTCAATGACACAAAACTTAGTGAACTTGAGGGGAGAAGGAAGTATCACAGGCTTGGTGGAAAAAGTTACAACAATTAAAGGAGAGTTCAAACAGCAAGACTGTAAACTCTATCTTTGTATTTACAGTCTTTTTTATATTATAGTCTAACAAAGAAGATGTACGAAATACTTCGAGTACTCGTCGTATTGCCGGATGTACGGGAACCTATTTAACCGGCGTAAGGTGTTACTACAAGAAGTGGAAAATACTTTTGAATAGCAATGGTAAAAACATGATACCGGTTAAAGAGAGGGCCTTGGTTTTTCAGGGAGGAGGATCTCTAGGTGCCTATGAAGCAGGGGCGTACAAGGCACTTTATGAATTTCTTTCTAAGTATGATGAAACAGAGGGAAAAGGGAAAAGATCAACCTTTGATATTATCGCTGGTACATCGATAGGTGCTATGAACGCTGCTGTCCTGACAAGCTACGTTGCAGAAAATGGAACGTACGAAGGTTCAGCGAAAAAACTTATTGATTTCTGGAAATATATGTCTGCGAACTCGATAATAGACACTAATCCGTGGTTTAGGCCCTGGTGGGATTACTTTCAGAATATTAATAGGCTCGCTGGATCATCAGAAGCAATCAGGCGTTACTACTCAGCAAAGGAATTTGCTATATTCGGAGTGCCAAATGTATTTTCTCCCATTGCACCAATATTCGACTACAAGTTTTTTGATTTGTATAACACTTGGTTTCGATTTAGCAATGAGCCCTTAAAGAGAACCTTGGAAAAATTTGCTAAATTTCCTATAGCAACTAACCATGAGAAAAGTCAACCAAGGCTATTACTGTTATCGGTTGACGTAGCTGATGGTTTGCC
>DASUMD010000077.1:0-7359 GCA_036277875.1 Nitrososphaeraceae archaeon | reverse complement strand
TTTAAGAAAGCAAAAAAGATTTCCAAGTCTATCAAACGGATGGAATCTGAAATATCACAGATACAGGCGCAAATGGCTAGAATTGGAAAAGACCTTACGACTGTACTCGATTTGATACAGACTAAAAAGAAGAGTTAGCAGGGAAAGGAGGTTTTAGGTTATTTTCAATAGACTCAATTCCTGCTTTTTTTGATTAGAAATCTGATCAACAAATGGTTTATTTCATTTGATACTAAAAGCCATCAATGTTTCAACATATAGGAACACTAGTAAATCTTTGCTTACTGAATATCTATATCGATATTATTCATGAAGATCTAATTCCTTCGGACGCCATATATTGACCAGTTCACCCTTAGTTTGAGCTTTTACTTCCTTCCACGCTCTAATGTGTAGCCTTACATATGCTACGGTACATGTTTGCAGTGTAATCATCTTTCCTGTTAATATCTCCAATAATTGTTCTGAGTGTGGGTTGTGTCCAACTAGCATTATAATGTCATATTGATCATTTTGAATTTGCAATACATTCAGATATTCTGTATATCCTGATGCATACAACGAAGAGTCGACTGTAATCTCTCCATCATAACCACAGGCTTTGGCTACCTTCTCTGCAGTGGAGTAGGCTCTTACCGCTGAAGAGCTTATTATTAATTGTGGGATAAGGCCTTCTTTCAACAACTTTCTACCAATTCGTGGTGCATCACGTTTACCTCGGTTGTTTAGTGGTCTATCATGATCTGACAATTCCGCAAATTCCCAGCTTGATTTGGCGTGCCGAAGTATCAATAATGTCTTTGTATCCTTCTTCAAGGGACTCTCATAAATTTAATCATATCATTCCTTGTATACTTTGTGGATTTGTTTGGAGAGTACTGTGATATTGGACCAACAACTGATAATGAACAAGCAAGATTCCTTAAACATTGTGATATATTATTTTTCAAAAATTCATGTTCATGGACTTCTTTGAATAATTCTTCAGCTTGTATATCATAAGCGCTTATGATAATTTTACTATCATTGCATTCAGCTTCTGCATTATAATATTTTATTCCATTATTCATATGTATTATTTTTTCAGGAATGATACCAAATGCGTATCGCTTATTTTTTAAATCAAGAATTAATTTCTTAATCTCACTTGTTTCAGACTCTTTATCGATCAAGCTATAATTAGCTGTCAAACTAAATCTTGTGTTACGTTATTTCAGCCAGCATTTTCATCAATAATCTAGCAGGTCAAGAATTAATTTCAAAATTAATGTTTCCCTCTCTATAGCATTTCTTTCATAAGTTCCTGTTGTCTTTATGAACAACTGTTCACACAACTCTATTTGTGCTATTATCGAATCACGTAAGTTATTGAAAAAAGGTTGATTTAAATACTCAATTGAACAGACAGTTCCTTTATCGTTACTGTCAATGGCCCTTACCGTCTTTGCTCTTATTTGTTCGAGTTTTGGTACGTTCATTTTTTAATTATTACCTCATATAAGAGTAAATTCAATAAACCTGGTTCTATTTTTTTTCTCAATGAAATTCTGCAATAATTATGACTATGAGTACAATCCTCCATTCTATCGCATTTACAACAAATCCATGAAACATATTCTTGGCAAATATTACAGGTAGCGAAGGGAGTCAAACAAAAACCACATCCCCTGCAAGATTCTTTATTAAACATACCCTAGAAGACACAAGTCTGCTCATATTAGAATTGACGAAGGTAATCTTGTAGATCCAAATAGACTATATGAAAGTATTTTACATATGAAACGGCAAAAATAAATCTATATTTGACACGAGTATTTGCAGTTCTGTCTGCTGTACTTTACCACACCATATCATTCAACTACCAATTTCTGCATATTTTCCTTCTTGATATAACTTTTCTATAATGCCAGCTGCCTTCACATCAACATTGGAAATTACATGTCCTAAACTCCACGTATCGTAATCCAATGTCAATGTATTCCATGTTGATGTCATGTTTGGATGATGATTTAATTTTTGGGAAGCGTCGGCCACTTGGTACATGAATTCAAATAAAGTAGAAAAATCAGCAAATGTAAAGGTCTTGTGCAACTTATCATCAAGTATGATCCAACCAGGTAGATCCTTTAATGCCTCATTTATCTCGTTTTCTGAGAGTTTGAGATAGTGGGGAATTGTATCATTATGCACTGAAGCAAGAGCATCTTTAATGTATGAACCATTAATGGAGGTAACCGTTGCATTATTTTTAGATATAGTTTCTTCAGTTTGTCCCATCACTGTTGTATAACCTAGTGTCACTATAATTAGTAACAAAATATTTATCATTACTATAACCCACTTTATCATGATATTTATCAACATAGTGTGATATTTATTATTTCATGATATCTTGCTAGTTAATTATATGTTGATTTAGGTATTTCATTTTCTTCCTGATTTTTCATAATCAATTGATAAATATTTGTGGTAATGTACTAGTTGATCAGTATAGTTGACCTCTTATGATACTAAAGTCCTCCTAGCACTCTCAATTTCGATTCTTTTCTCAACTATATTTGGTATCATATTCCCTTCTATAGGAGAGCTCTTTTCTCCATACGTGTTGGTAATTCTTGGATTATTGTTATTTCTAAATTTGATCCAACTTGAACTCCAAGACCTCATATCGACCTTTAAGAAACCTAAACTGCTAACGGTATTATCCATTATGAAAGTGATTATCATACCAGTAACAATGTATTTTGTTACTAATCTGATTAGCCCAAAATATGCACTGTCAGTACTACTATTATCCGGGATCTCTACGGGACTTGGAGCCCCATTTGTTTCCAATTATGTGGGAGGAAAACTTTCTATTGTAGTAGGAATGGTAATAGTCACTTCTCTTGTGGTTCCCTTCATATTGCCTACATTAGTCTATATTCTTTATAATACCGAATTTTCGATTCCAATATTTGATATGATTTTATTACTAGTAATATCTCTAGTTTTTCCTCTCGTCGCGAGTGGATTTATAAAAAAATATTTACCCAAATTAGCAACAAGTATAAACAAGAATTCTTTACCATTGTCCATTATCTTTATGGATTTGATAAACTTTGCAATATTTTCAAAATTTTCAAGCTATTTTTATTTTGAATCGTCTTTTGTTATTTTTACAACTGTAATCGCCATTTTATTATTTTCTATATTTGCGGTAGCAGGTTATCTCGTTTTGTATATCATTAATAAAAATTCATCATCATTAAAATACAAAATTTCAGGGCTTATTGCCATGAGTTATGTAAACAATATCCTAGTAACTGTTTTTGCGCAACAATTCTTTGGTTCACAAGTAGCTGCACTTGCAGCATTCTATAATATACCATATTACTTTGGAATTATTTTGTTAAAGATATTATTTTCAAAAAAGGTAATGAGAAGTAGTAGTTGAGTAACGAAATTCGAAATAAATCCAAATCCATATCATATTAATAACCCAAACTAGAAAAATCAATTATTTTATGGATAAATTTCACAAATATACGGCGTATATAACAAGAAAAATACCAGAACCAGGACCATCAATATTAAAAAAATACTTTGAAGTGAAAATGAATCCTGGAGTGGACGTACTTGACAGGGAAGATTTATGTAAAAATGTTAGAAATGTGGATGCATTAATGTGCATGTTAGGTGATAAAATCGACTCAAATGTCATGGATGCAGCGGGATCAAATCTTAGAGTAATAAGCTGCTATAGTGTAGGATATGATCATGTAGATATTAAAGAGGCACAAAAAAGAAAGATAATAGTTACAAATACACCAAATGTTTTAGCTAAGACCACGGCAGATCTTACTTTTTCGTTAATTCTAAGTGCGGCCAGAAATATTGTCAATGCAGACAGTTATGTGCGAAATGGAAATTGGAAATTTGGATGGACGCCCGATCTCTTTCTTGGGTACGATGTACATGGAAGTACTTTAGGAATAATTGGTCTTGGAGAAATTGGGACACTTGTAGCAAAACGTGCAAAAGGATTTGATATGGAAGTAATTTACTATAGTAAAACTCGCAAAAGTAGAATAGAATCAGAGCTGGGTATAAATTATGTCCCACTAGAGGAATTACTACAACGTAGTGATTTTGTTTCTATTCATGTATCGCTAAACAAGGATAGTTTTCATATGATAGATGAATCCAAATTTAAATTAATGAAAAAAACTGCTTTTATAATAAATACTTCGAGAGGTAAAATCATAAACGAACACCATTTGATTAGCGCCCTAAGAAATAAAGTTATAGCGGGTGCTGCTTTAGATGTGTATGAAATTGAACCTATTTTCAGATCCAATCCATTAAATCAATTGTCACAAACTATATTGTTACCACATATTGGAAGTGCTACATTTATAACACGATCTAAGATGTCAGAAATTGCAGTAAACAATATTGTAAACTTTTTTAATAGCAAAGGAATTGTTTATAAGGTAAATTAAATTTAAACATGGATAATGAAACATTAACAATATTGAAAATTGTATTGTAGATATAAATCAAGTTGTAAGTAAATTAATTAGATCGAACTAAATTCTACTTTACATTGATAGGAACATAAATAATAATTTTATTACCATATTGTTATACAATGAAAATTAAAGGTATTTCTAAATACATAGAAGAGAATGTCTTTATTTGTAAGAATCCTTGTGTTTTCTATAATCTATTTTCTTTTCATGATCTTCTCTAACATGATGAAGTCTGTCTTTTTCATGAATAAATTCCTTGCCACATTCACGACATTTTAAAATTTGATGATGGTGAATTTGTTTCATGTGAAGAATCAATTCCTCATATGTCTTGAATTTCAAGTCATCGATTTCGCAGATAAATTTTGTATGATGAAATAATTCCAGATTGGTAAAATTTTCGAATATTGTATCACCCTTTGCATTGTGTGCACTTCTTATATGTCTCTTTAATTTTTCCTTGTCCTCGAATTTCGTGTTACAATATTTACAGGTCGAAAGTTTAGGCTTATTATCAGTTTCATGGCCTCCGAACCATTTCATAAATAATTTACAAGGTAATCCTTCATTAAACTTACGCTAACTGTCTTACAAGGACACAACCGTTTTGAATTATAAAAATAATGTGGATTCCTTTATTATATTAATAAGTATACATGAACCACAATAATACTATTTGATATCTTTTATCTTTACAAATTTGAAAAATATTTAAATTTAATTGTATCACTCTGGAATCTTTTAGGTTCCAAAACTCCATACAATACTTCTAATTTTTTATAGCAGTTCATCCTTAACTTTCAATTATGACAAAACAAAATCCTATAAGGATGTCAATAATCGCAATTGCTACCACATTCACATTATATTTGTTGGTTCACTCATACAATGTCAATGAGCACACTTTGTATGCTCAAACTTCCACGCTTGATAACAAAACATTGTTTGTTACAGGTTCTGCCACAACTGTGGTAGAACCTGATAAAGTTACAGTATCATTAGGTGTGGAAACAACCAATACTACGGCAAAAGCAGCATTAGCCGCAAATTCTGAATTGATGAGCAAAATCATCAATGCTCTAAAAACAGCAGGTGTTAAAGAGAATGAAACCAGTACATCATCATTCACTATCACTCCAAATCGAAATTATTCTATAGATAAAGACCAAGGCAAATTAATTGGATTTACCGTTAGCAATTCTATACAGATAGACAGCAGCAACGTAAATGACACATCGGATTGGATTGATATTGCAGTTTCATCTGGTGCCAATAATGTAAATAGCATCTATTTTAGTCTGTCAGATAAAAAACTTGATGAAATTAAGAACGAATTGATAACAAATGCTATCGAAAATGCAAAAGAAAAGGCAGATATTGCTGCTTCAGCACTGGGACACAAAGTAGTAGGAATAAGGACAGCAAGTATTGATCAAGTAACACCATTCTTTCCCGGACCAGTACCTTATGCCACTGAATCACTCAAAAATGAAGCGTTTGCACCATCAACTACAATATTGACGGGAGAGCAACAAATATCTTTGAACGTTAATATTGTTTTTCTCATGGAAAAGGTTTGATAAAAACAAGAAAGGAAGGTCGGAATTGAGCCTAAACATATATACAATACTCTACAACTTTTAACTTAATCAAGGATGTCATACTATAAAGCACCACGTTTTCCCTCACGTTTTCCCAGTGGTAATAAAATTAAAATCGCTGCGGCAGTTATTACAGTAATCATAATTATAGTAATACTGGCTGAATCAATAGTAATTGTTGAAGCAGGTCATCGTGGAGTTGTCCTTTACCTTGGGGCAGTTGAAAATAGGGTATTAGGAGAAGGTGTACATTTCATTACGCCTTTTCTAGAGCAGGTCGTTCAAATGGAGGTAAGAACACAAAAATTCCAGGCAGAGGCAACTGCAGCTTCAAACGATTTACAAGAAGTACAGACTGTTATCGCATTAAACTACAGAATTGATCCACAGGAAGCAAACAAGATATACCAGATATTGGGTGTTAACTATGCAGACCGTGTAATATCTCCAACTATTCAAGAATCGGTCAAAGCCAGTGTAGCCAAATTTAATGCTGAAGAATTAATCACAAAGAGAGAAACGGCTAAAAGTGTTATTGCTGATGCCATTAGAAGTACGCTTTCTGCAAATGATATTCAAACACAAAATGTTTTCATCACTGACTTTAAATTTTCAGATGCTTTTGCGACGCAGATAGAACAAAAAGTAGTAGCATTTCAAAAATTCCTTACTGAACAAAATAATCTTAGGGCTATTGAGGTGGTTGCAAATCAAACCGTAGCTCAGGCTGAAGGGCAAGCAAGAGCAAATGCTGCCAGGGCAAGTGGTGAATCTGAGGCAATAAACATTATCACTTCAAAATTAAGAGAAAGTCCAGAATACCTTCAATGGCAGGCCATTACAAAATGGAATGGGCAACTGCCATATGCGCTTGGATCCAGTGGTGTTCCCTTCTTTCAACTACCTTTCCCCGACGCACAAAATCAAACACAAACACAATAATTCAAATTTTTTTCCAATATCATATTTTTGAAAACACCGCTCTAACACAACATAGGTCAAAGATAAGTAACGAGCGAATGACCGTACCGTACCTTTCTTTTTTTATTTTGATCTTTTGAGTTTACTTTAATCCTTATGACAAGAACATTTAGCCAACTAAGTGATTTTCAATTGATAACATTTAGCCAACTAAGTGATATTCAATGATTTTAAATTTTCGTATGATTCCCTAAGTTTAAGATATAGATCCTTCATTGCTGGTTCTAACAATGCAAAAGAGAGGTAGAAATCTTCAGCCTCAC
>DASUMD010000076.1:0-9120 GCA_036277875.1 Nitrososphaeraceae archaeon | reverse complement strand
AAGATCTATCAAGCGAAATTATTGAAGACATAGACCGTAAAGAAATTTTAAGATTATAAATTAAGGATTTAATTATGATTAATATTGTGAGATATTGATGGATATTAACGTTATTTATGAAATGAACCCTCCAAAGGTTCTATACAATAACCATTTTGATATTGATACAATAAACAAAAAAATTGATCTTTTTTTGTCAAGAACAAAACGTATTTCAGAATATATTGATGGAATCCATTTGACAGATAATGTTCTTGGTGTCCCTCGGGTTTCAAGTTTGATGCTTGTTTCAATGTTAAAGCGGATGGGAATATCGAAACCGATAAGCTGTACGTGCAGACTTTATGATAAAAATCTTATTTCATTACTGCAATTTGTCACAGATGCTATCAGATGTGGAGTCTACAGCATCCTAATTCTTCGTGGAGATGACCCTGTTATTGGTAATAAGATCTTCGACGTCCCACCGACTAAGGCTATTAAAACTCTCTCAGATCTCAGTTTTAATAAATACATAAAACTGGATTTATCATTTCCAAGCAAGTTCCAAGAGAATGTAAATATTAAGAATAAACTTAAAGCAAGACCGCGTGCTTTTATCACACAGTCGATAAGTTCTATCGAAAATTTGAAGGAGATTGTTAGTTTGTCGACACCATATAGTATTGATGTTATACCCTGTATAATGTGTCCATCAACGAGGAATGAATTGTCAGCCAAGAACATTGGTTTGGACTGGGGTTCTTATGAAGAGGAACCAGAAAATTTTATTCGTGAGGCAGGGAATTTGACAGATAAAGTGCTTCTGTGTTCTCCAAATAGTTTTGAAGATGGACTGGACCTTGTTAAGAAACTAAAGGAAAATTAGTCAGATTTTTGTTTGCGTGCAGCACTAATTTCATTCCTCAATTCGTCCAAGACTTCCCTGTAATAGGGTTTGAGTTCGTCATCCTCAGTAAGTCTTGGTCTTCTATGATCAATAGTAATTTCCCTTTTGATTTTTCCTGGTCGATTGGTGAATACAAATACTCTATCACCAAGACATACAGATTCCATTATATTATGAGTTACAAAAATGATGGTTTTTCTTGTCTTTGACCAAATTAGTTGCAATTCAACCGAAAGTAAATCTCGTGTTTGGGAATCAAGGGAGGCAAATGGTTCATCCATAAGCAATATTTCTGGGTCCATAACAAGTGCTCTTGCAAGAGCCACTCTTTGTTTCATACCACCGGATAGCTGATACACGTACGAATCTGCAAATTTTGTCAGTTGCATAGTTTCTAGGTGCGCAAATGCTATCTGACGTCTCTTTTCTTTCTGTAAACCAGCTATTTTTAGGCCAAATTCAACATTTTCTATTACTTTGAGCCAGGGGAACAAAGCATTCTCTTGGAAAACCATAATTCTATCTGGTCCTGTTCCGTTGATTTCATGACCGTTAAGAATGATTTCTCCTTCGGTAGGTTTATCAAGTCCTGCAAGAATGTTAAGAAGAGTGGATTTTCCGCATCCAGAAGGTCCAGTAATGCACACAAATTCTCCATCATTAATCGTGAGGTCGATATTTTCAATTGCTGTAACGTATTCAACTTTATTCGAATTTGATGTTTTGAATCTTTTAGATAAATTTTTAACTTGTAATTTCACGTTTTCGCCCCTCTAATGTCAAACTAATCAATTTGAATACGCCCACCATACAGTCTCTTAATCACGCTATTTCTATAAATTACTATTTATTTGTAAAGGAGATTCATTATTTCCTTTGCTGTTGCATTGGTTTTGAATCCCTTTTCGTTCATAATCGTCTTGGATACTTTGAATCCATTGCTTGAGAGAATACAAATAACTTTATCCAGTGAAATTGAGCTCTTTTTTGCCATGGATGCAATTCTATCTGTTTCAAAATAAAAAGGAAATGATAGTTCACTACTGCAGGTTTGCATCAATTTAAGCAATCTGTTATGATCATTGACCGGCATTGAGTTTTCTCCGCCCTTTTCCAATTCGGTTAACATTGCGTCCACAAATTCAGAATCATAAAGAGGATCTATCCAGAGCGGTCCTGCCAAATTACATTTTTGACCACATATTTCACAAACCAAGTTTTGCTCTTTAAGATTTTCAATAATTCTATTTTTACAATTCTGACAATGTTTAAGAAATCCTATTTTCGAGGAAACAGAGTTTGAAAGTGAACTTCCAAATATTACCCTCAGATATACTCTCATGTAGTGAAGATTAGTATGGCAAAAATATGGAATAATAGATAAATCGAATCTGGATGCATTTAGTGCTATAAAAGAGAGCAAGATCCTTATACCGATTTCATTGGAATATTCAGTCCTTATTGGGAATCCATAATATTTTCGATAGCATACATTTGGATACACTCCACATAATACTGCAGTGTCTGTTGCTGTAATTGATATCAATCCATGATTGCTTACTGAACGCAAAACACAATCCACATAAGGCGATGGACTTCCAAACGGGTCTAGATCTACGATGTCAAATTTCCGGGATTCACGCTCTTCAAAATTTAAGAATTTGCAAACATCATTAGTACCAAACAGACATTTGCTCCCTACCTGGTTCAATTTTGCGCTCTCTTTAGCAAGTTCTATAGCAATGGGATTTAGATCATTGAAATAAATTGTATCTATTTTCGGAACTTCCACTGAAGCTCTTAATCCTCTTGCTCCTACACCGCAAATAGAGTCAGCAAGGGTTAGATTGTATTTTGAAGAAGCTTGTATCTTGTAGACTAGCATAGAAATATCTCTGTTCCACTTTGCATTCGGATTGAAAAAAGCAGGATTTTTTGGTGGTACGATCTCAGTAAGTGATGAACTTGGAACTAGAAGAATTGTTTTACCTTCTTTGATCCTTGAAACATCATATTGCAATCCTGGTAGGTTGTAAGATAACTTTTGGCTACTAATATATCATGATTGCCGGGGCAAGGATAAAATACCAACAATATCTTGATTTGGACTCAAGGGATCAGAGTTCGCGGGCAATAAGAGCATAATTTGTGGAGTAGATGAAGCCGGTAGAGGATCTTTGCTAGGCCCCATCATCGTGGCCGGAATCTGCGTAACCAAAAAATCCATATCAGAACTGATTAAGTGCGAAATTAAAGATTCAAAATTGCTTACTCCCAAGAAAAGACAAACTCTTTTTGGTCATATCGTTAACATTGCAGAATCAATTTGTATTTGTAGAATAAGCATTGAAGATATTGATTTCCATGTTTTTAGAAACAATCTAAACCTTCTCGAAGCTGAGGCAATGGCCATTACGATTGGAAATATGAAATCTGACAAGACATACGTTGATTCATGTGACGTGAATCCTTCCAGATATCAGAGAACTATCAGTAGTTTTCTTAAACGAAATAATACGAAATTGATTTCAATGCATCACGCGGACAGATTGAATGTGGCAGTTTCTGGCGCTTCTATTATTGCAAAGGTTATACGTGATTCTGAGATAAGCAAAATTCGCACTAAATACGGCGATATTGGAAGTGGTTATCCGTCTGACAAGAAAACGATAAAGTTTGTAAAAGAATGGTTTAGACAAAATAATGAAATTCCTCCAATTGCAAGAAAATCTTGGAAACCTGCTCAACTGATCGTGTCAGGCACTAGTCATTAGTATCCACTATTTTGGATAAAAAACTGTGTTTATCATTGCGTGATCCTTGTCAAAAGGTTCAAGATCTATTTTCTGTTTGATTTCAAATGAATTGCTTTCTAATTTTTTAATTTCTTGGGATATTACATTCTTTGGCGACATTGTAACGTCAATACTTCTAGTCTTAATAACAAGGAGCATTGGCTTTGCTTCTTTAAGATATATTTTACAGTTATCAATCGCAATAGTTGTTTGATCGGGTTGGGCGATATCGCAATAAACGAGATCCATTTTATCATATATAGAAAAATAGCTCCTGGGCTTCCTTGCATCTTCTATTATAGGTATTACATTTGTTCTCTTGGAGGAAACATTTGAAATCAACTCTCTTGCAACTCTTGTTGAAGACTCTACAGCAAAAATTTTGCCAGAGTGACCAACTATGTCGGACAAGTGACTTACAGTAGTTCCTGTAGATGCTCCTAGATATAATACGTTGCCAACATTAGAAAAGTCAAAATGAAGTCCCTTGATATATGCGGCTGCTAATTTACTTCTAAATGGATCCCATGTTCTGTATTCATTTCCGTTTCTGGAGATAAGCTTTTCCCCATAAAGAGTTACCCCCTTCAATAGGTTTATTGTTGCTATATGCTCCTTTCCATTTACAGTAACGTAACTAATGGCGTCTACGTTTTTCATGACGCGTCTTCCTTCTCTTGAATTTCATCGATCTGTTTGGTCTTCTGTTCATGAATCTGCCCCTATCTTCAAAAGATTCCTTCCCTTTCGGAGGCTCATGATAAATCTTTTGAATAGTTTCAATTCTCTTTGTCAATTTATCTAATAATGAATTATCCAGCGAGGCATTGCGGTATACATCTATCCTTACTGCAATAGCTATTTTTGAAGACAGAGCACGAGCAATTTTACCCCTCTGCCATTTGGGAGCAGAGTTAACTGAAGGATGCTGAAATAATAGACCATGTTTTGGAGGTCTGGTCCCTGTTTTTAGTGCACGAAACAAGGCTTTTTCTGCTCCAATAATTTGAATTGTACTTGAAGGCATCTGTGCTAATCTAATAAGGCTACCTGCTTTCGCAATTAATCTGGCACCTATTGTCGCAGTAAGGATGTTCTTCAAATTTGGTGCAAGTTTCTCCATCAGGTTTTCTATTGTGTTAGAAAGATTCGTTCTCAATTCTGATAACTTTATTACTTGGGATGCCAAAATTTTTAGCGATTCGGAGCTTTCAACAGTAAGGTCTCCTCCCTGACTTTTTGATATTGCTAGTTGAATCATCTCAATTTTCTTTTCAGGTACCTCAAGTTGAGTTAAGAGTTCTTTGCTAATATTTTCCCTTGATCCTGCATCTCTTACGATATTGGAATAGGTAATGATATTTTGAAGTAAATAATCCAATTCTGGAAAATGGAGTCCATACCACTCACGAATCCTTGTACTAATTGTATTTATTATTTCATCCAGCTCATCTAATGTATTGACCGCCTGAACCAAATGAAGATCTAATTTCTCAGATATCTCCTTCACTTTCATAGATGAAAGATTTATTGCAAATTTTTGCAGAATTGCAGCTAATTCATCTTTGTTATCTGATAATCCAAATTTTATGATAAGATCCAATTTATTGAGATTTATCTCGTTTTGGCTAGAATCGGACATTAGTTTAACGTCAAAATTTTCCCGTTGAAAAATTTCTATTAGATTCTTATTATTAACTCGCACCTGATCATAATTTCTTAACATGGAAATCAAATCAATTATGTAATTATCTTGACTTTGTATGATCGAAGAATACTCAACTACGGGATTATCAAATTTCCTTTTGTAAATTAAATTAGAATCTTCAAGAGCACAAATCCCAATTTCAAATAAAATTACATTTGCAGTTTTCAACTAGATCTTACATTAAATTAATTTGGTCACTAAAAAATCTAACATTATTTTCATCCCGTTTGCTTTAATGATTTGCCTTACAGGCAGTTATTCACCAATGTTTGCAACTTCATCTCCATGAATATCATCATAATGAGCATCACATTCATTCTTTGTTAGAAATTCCTTTGCGCATACCTTGCATCTAAAAGTACCCCCCTCATATTCTGACATGTTAAAACATGAAATTATATCTACTAAAAAAATTTATCGCGTGTTTAAGGTTTCTAATTTATTAGATCTCAATCCCTTCTCCAAAAAGAATGAATTGAATGACTCTTCTACTGATAATCCGTCATGCACTATTGCTCTAACTGCTTGAATCATCTCAATAGGGTGATCTGATTGCCAAATATTTCTGCCCATGTCAACACCAGACGCCCCATCTCTTATTGCATTAAAAGTCAGATTTAGCGCATCTTTTTCTGGTAACTTTTTACCCCCGGCAATAATGACCGGCACTGGACATCCCTCGACTACTTCTTCAAATTTTTCACAGTAATAGGTCTTTACCAAGTGCGCACCTAATTCTGCAGCAATTCTACAGGACAGTCCAAGGTATCTTGAATCTCTGGCCATTTCTTTTCCAACTGCAGTAACTGCTAAGACTGGAATCCCGTATTTTTCACCTTCGTCTACTAGTTTGGAAAGATTGCTTAGTGTTTGGTGTTCGTATTTACCTCCAACAAAAATTGACAAAGCCAAACATGCTGCATTGAGTCTTATTGCTTCTTCAATCGATGTTGTTATAGTCTCCTTTGAAAGATCTTCGCCTAGAATACTAGTACCTCCAGAAACACGTAGAACTATAGGAATATTGGATTCAGGAGCTACACTGGTCCTTAAAACTCCTCTGGTGAGCATTAAAGAGTCAGCATATTTTAACAGTGGTTTAATGGTCTTTTCCGGATCTTCTAATCTTTCTGTAGGACCTAGAAAATATCCATGATCTACTGCTAACATGACCCCTTTACCGTCTTGTTGGTTAATTATCCTTGATAAGCGATTTTTTAATCCCCAGTCCATGGTAGATAAGCTGATTATACAAGTTATTTATGTTTTCATCAATAGAACTAAGATGTTACTACCAGTACTTTCATGGCATCTACTGCTTCGTGAGCACATTTGAAAGCATTGTCTGATTCTCTAAGTTGAAAACGATGAGTTACAAGAGGCAAAAGATCAATTGATTTGTCTGACATTAATGATAGTGCCTGGTTGGTTTCTATCTCTGAAGCACCGTAGCTTGGTATGATTATCTGTTCTTTGGAGTAGAGGGAGTTTAGGTCTAGGTCGAACTTTGAGCCAACAGAAGGAACACCAAAAAGCAGTATCTTTCCTCCTCTTCGTGTTATTCTGAGTGAACTTTCAAATGCCTTCATGCTACCAGTTGCCAAAATTGTGATATCGACTCCCAAACTTTCTGTATTATTATTAATGACATCATCCAGCTTTTCTAGATTCAAGTTCACTGTGATAACACCATATTTTTCAACAAACTTCAGTCTGAATTCGTTAATGTCAGAAATCACTATGTTGTTTGCACCCCACAGCCTGGCCAACAATGAATGCATTACACCAGTTGGTCCGGCGCCAAGAATTGCGACATTATCTCCATGTTTTATAGAAATTTTATTTAATCCCCTAATACAGCAAGCAAATGGTTCAATCATCGCTGCTTCGTCATATGATATTGATTCAGGAAGTTTCAAAACACCTCCATGTTCAATATTCCATTTTGGAACAATAAATTCCTCCGATAATCCGCAGGGTTCAATGTTGCTGGTTTGATAGTTGTTACACATTGTATAGTTGCCCTGTAAACAATATCTGCATGAATAGCAACTTACGTGATGATGTACAAAAACCCTGTCGCCTTCCTGAAATTTTTTCAGATTTTTACCAACTTTAACAACAACTCCAGCAGGCTCATGTCCTACCCGCAATGACCTCATTCCATAATTTCCGTAGACCTTTTCTAAATCCGATCCACAAATCCCACATGACTGCATCCTTACTAACATTTCGTCTTCATTTACTTTTTGTAATTCTGATTCAACCAAAGTTACCTTTTTATCAACTACTTTTACTGTCAACATCTGAAATCCACTTTCATGACATATGTAAATTAAAAATTTAATATAATTTACTCTGATAGAGCTTGATTTTCAATCTAGAATCGATAAGTTATTAATTCAGAGTCAATTATTTTGGAGTACTTTGACATTCAAAAGACTTGGTGCAGTAATCTTACTCGTGAGTGACATAGACAAATCGATGAAATTTTATCGGGATGTACTTGAATTACCTGTAAAAAATACTTCTCCTGAATGGGTAGAATTCTTCTCAAGCGGGACAGTGCTTGCCCTACATCCATCTAAAAATAAAACAAGAACAAAAAACTCTGGAGTCCTGGTAGGGTTTATGGTAAGTAATCTGGAATCAGTAGCCCAGAAGTTAAAAGACAAGAACGTAGAGTTTTTCAAAAAGCCCAAAGAGGAATCTTTTGGAAAGCATGCGATAATAGTGGATCCCGATGGTCATTTGATTTCAATTGCAGAAATAAGCTCCAAAAGCTCTGAAGGGTTTGATTTAATCGGTTTGATAGGTGCAGAATGATCCAAAACTAGAATAATTGCCTAAAATCAATATTCAAATTCTCGTTCCAAGATATTTCCATGTATTAAGAAATTATCGAAAAGATTCTCTTCGGTCTTGGATGCAAATACTACATAGATATTTTCGTTCTTGTAAAGAATTACCAATAATTGAACTTTGGTAGTTTGATCATCGAGTGTCAGATCACCTGTTCCCTTTATTTTTAATATTTGATTTGATGCCTGATAGGTAATATTATTAGCTGTGGAGGTAACAAGTTTTATGTCATAATTTTTAGTAATATTATTCAAAGTATTATTCAATCGTATTAGGCCTGTGAAATTTGAAAATTCATCACCTCTGATTACCAGATTCCATGAGCCACCCAGCTCATAATAGTTTTTTAGTCCTAGATCTTTACCATTTTGGGTATCCGCCACTGAAGTATTTTCCAATACATTTATTATCATTTTTGTAAGTGTGTCAACAGGATTACTGAGTGAAACAAGATCCTCTATCGTCAAGTTTGTGCTGTTATTAGGACTGACAACGGAGGTATTACTTTGCTGTTCTGACATATTACTTAATCCCAGAGATTTTGAAGTATTTCCAAGTTCAGCCAAACTGGTTGCATTAGTAAAAATACCCTGATAGATTAGATCCGAATTTTGGGGAAAGAAGTTAACCGTAACAGATTCATATCGATATAAAAAAAATGCCACTGAGACTATGGAGATAGCCACTATTGACAATAGGAAAAGATTTTTGAAATTTCTATTATAGCTAAATATCATGACTATTTAATTTCTGCTGATATTAACACGCACAATTAAGCCTATTTGAATTGCGGTATAGTCACAGCACCTTCTGACGCAGATCTAGCAAGAAGCATATATTTTGCCAAAACTCCTTCCTTATATTTT
>DASUMD010000075.1:0-3525 GCA_036277875.1 Nitrososphaeraceae archaeon | reverse complement strand
AACTACTGGGAAGGGATCACAAGAAATAAAATTAAGATTGTTAGCGAGTCTTTTTAATGATTCATCTCCTCAAGAGTGTAAATATATTATCAGATTTGCACTCGGAACTCTAAGACTTGGAATCGCTGATATTACAATAATGGATGCTTTAGCTTTAGCATACACCTCGGATAAAAAAAATAGAAAAGTTTTAGAAAGCGCTTATAATGTCTCAAGCGACTTGGGAAGAGTTTCCAAGATATTGGTAAATGATGGAATAAAAGCTGTTTCTGAAATTAGGATTGAAATATTTATACCAATAAGACCAATGCTTGCAGAAAGAGTTCAAACAAGTAAAGAGGCACTCGAAAAGGTGTCCGGTAAGGGCGCAGTAGAATTTAAGCTCGATGGTGAGAGGGTCCAAATACATAGAAAAGACAAGAAGGTGGAGATATTTTCAAGGAGCCTAGAAAACATCACACATTATTATCCCGATGTTGCTGAAGTTTCAAGGACCATTACTCTGAGAAATTTCATAATTGAGGCTGAAGTAGTTGCAATCAATAAGTTTACAGACGAATTTCTTCCATTTCAAGAACTCATGCACAGACGTAGGAAATATGATATAGCAAAGAACGTAGAAAATTATCCTATTTCTGTAAATGTTTTTGATGTCCTCTGGGCTTCAGGTAGAGATAAAACAAAACTACCTTATGTAAAAAGAAGGGAGTTATTGAAAGATGTTATTACTAATTCAGAGGATCGCAAACTAACGCTCATACATCAGAAGATTGTAACTAGTGTAGAGGAACTCGATAACTTCATGGCTAAATCAATAGAATATGGTTGTGAAGGTTTGGTCGTCAAACAGATCAATAGTCCATATAGAGCAGGGGCAAGAGGTTTCGCATGGACAAAAATTAAAAGAGAATATAGAAGTGAATTAGTCGATAGTTTGGATCTGGTAATAATAGGGGGGTCTCATGGCAAAGGAAGAAGAGTAGGCAAATATGGTGCTCTGTTACTTGCCATCTTTGATAAACATGAAAATGTTTTCAAAAGTGTATGTAAAGTTGGAAGTGGATTTACAGATGAAATCCTTGAAGAATTGTTTAAAGAATTAGGAAAATACAAAATACCAAAGAAACATCCACGTGTCTACTCAAAACTAGAAATGGATACTTGGTTTGTACCTACAATAGTAATTGAAATCATAGCATCAGAGATAACATTAAGTCCTGAATACGATGCGTGCATGGATTCTATCAGAAAAGGTTTTGGATTGTCCTTAAGATTTCCGAAATTTACCAAAAAAATACGGCTCGATAAGAATCCGCAAGACATTACAGATGAATCTGAACTTATTCAAATGTACAAAAGACAAAGAAACGTAAAATTATAATCTAGAGTAATCCTATTGTGTGATTCTTTACCCATACTAGTTGACTGGTTTTGCATTTACAACTAGCTTGAAATTATTCAATATATCTTTGCATCTATTTCTGATAGTCACTTCAGTAACACCAGCAAAATTGGAAACATCTATCTGAAGAAGATTTACTCCTAGCAATACTGATGCAAGGTAAATATATGCAGCGGCTAGTCCATTGGGTGCTTTGCCGTCCGAAAAGAAATTATTATTTGTTTTTTGGGCAATTTCGAGCGCTAATCTTTCTATTTTTGTATCTATTTTTGCAATATTAGCAAGTTTTGAAATATAGTTATCTATTGCAAACATAGAAGGGGCCGCAGAGGTATGAGAATTGGATGCTGGCATGGAATTTGATTTTGGATCTGTGAATAAAATCTGAGGTTCTGACTCATTTGACTCATATGTCAGTGAAGACGTGTCCGTCCTAATTTTTGATTCGTCTATTTTGTTCATCTCCATTACCATCGATCTGTAATATCTGGAAGCTAGTTTTACGCTTGACTTGTCAAATTCTGATATACCTGCCGCTTGAACAATTTCTTCTATTGATCTAACAACACCACATCTTTTGCAAGCCAAATAAATCGTGGCTGAAGCAATACACGTAATAGACTTTCCCTTTGCCTTACTATTAGTTTCAAAATTACGGTAAATCATCGACGCAGTTTCAGTTATAGTTTTTCTCAGACAGAGAACAGAACATACTTCGTTAATTTTTGAAAGGACATTTGATAGTCTTCTTTCTTTTGAAGAATTAACTCTTAATCTGCTATGCCATCTACGAGACCTATTCATGAGTTCAACGTTTTGATAATCTATAATTCGTCCACTATAATCTCTCGAACTATTTCCTATCTCAGTCCTTAATCCAAAATCATGTAGTGACAAACTAGTCGAACCACTTGCTCTTGTATTCTTGTTTCTTTCTTCAAAATCAGTTGAATTGTTTTCGGGTCCGTAATAGTCGACTTGTTCCATAACTACGCATCCGCATTTGTGACACACATACTCACCCTTGCCATAGTCAAGGATAATTTTTGATTGACATTCCGGACATTGAGAGCAATATTCAACAGATGTCATTTCATTTTCCTCCTCTTTGTTTTGTTCCTTTTTTTTGACGAATTATATTGATGATTGAGATTATGCGATTTGTACACTTTTCCGCCAACACTATACTTTGAATTTAGAGTTGGAATTACAGATGCGTATGGTGATTTGATCGAGCCTATTAATTCAATAATTTTTCCAACCTTGGTACCTTTATCATCAATTAGTGCCTGACCAATCAAATTGTGGTTAGCGTTCTCCTCAATTTTGACTATTAGCCTCCCGCTCTTGGCCAAGTGGATGATTTCACCTATTTTTTCCATTATTTGTATTAACACCTATTGCACACTCATTATCATTTTAATCTGTCAATAAAAGTTAGTTTCAAGATAAATAAAATCTATCATTTAGATTTGAATTAGGTTCGTTTGAGGCCAGTTTCAGGATGGCGTAGAAACATACTAATGCTTTTGCTGTCTTGCCTCAATCATCTCTTTTGCAATTTGATTAACAATAGATGACTTCTTGTCCCTTTTTGAGATCATAATATATCCTGACTTTACGAAGGCCCTTCTTGGATAACGTGCCTGATTATTAATATCTTCTTCCGAAAAATCCAATTCTAGAGTTTTTGATGCGCTTATCAGCTCTTGCATTGTAGGATCATAAACAGAAATATTTTTACTTACTTTTCGCCCTTTTTTTCGGGATAGATTTTTGTTAAAATAATCTAACCATACTATCTGATGATCGTAATCCTTCATTACGGTCATTATGTTTTTTCACATAATTAATTATTTTGACTCTTATGAGACAATGTCTACAATAGGGAGGCTATAATGCATCATTCTTTCAGTATATAATTTTTAGATTCGCATATTCAATTATTTTATATAGGCAGAATTCATTACCAAAAATGTCCCGCGGTAGCTCAGCCTGGTAGAGCTTTCGGCTGTAGTAGTCGGCAAAAATTGCTAACCTCGTGAAACAGCCTATCGGGCTAACATTTGCAGCGACCGAAGAGTCGCAGGCTCAAACAGATTTGATTTCAAGCTCTTCTGGAG
>DASUMD010000074.1:0-3249 GCA_036277875.1 Nitrososphaeraceae archaeon | reverse complement strand
AGTCTAGCCTATGTTCTTTCGAGTGGTAAAATAAAAAATAATCAAAACATTATTTCAATCCTTTCTGGAGGTAATATTGACATGTATCTATTAGGTCAAATAGTATCAAAAGGATTAATGCAAATGGGAAGATTAGTCAAGATATTTATCCAGTTGCCTGACAAGCCAGGTGCACTAAAAAGTGTCGTAGATAAGATCGCGGAGATAAGTGTCAATATAGTTCAAGTCGAGCATGACCGTTTGAGTTCAAACGTTGCAGCGGGCTCTGCAGGGGTATATCTAAGTTTAGAACTTGAAAATGAAAAGCATTCAAGGAAACTTTTAGATTTTCTAAAGAAGGAAAAAATGGTTTTTAAGGTCGTAACTTAGCTACAATAGCAGTATTCTCTAAATCCTGCTTTATCCGCAGTAGAACCACCAATTTTTACGAGGATAAACTCATTTTTGGCTCTCGCATAGGAGTCATTCAAATTTCGTTGATTTTCACGTAAAATTTGATATTCATCCATGGATAATTTTTTACGCGGTCCAATTTCCTCTTCAAGATTCATATCACTTACTATTTCTTTGTAACCTGGTTGGATAACTCCGCTGAAAACCAACGCACTGCTACCACTTCCATAGGATCCAAATCCTACCCTGTTACCTTCTATATCATGCTGTTTCTTAAATTCATATTCCAGCAAACTTCTAAATCCCATATACATTGACGCTGTGTACAAGTTTCCTATGATGTTTGAGGCTTCAAGAGAGCTTGCCATCTTTTTCTCATACACCTCATTGTAAAATGAGGTTTGCATGAATGCTTTTCTGAACTGTTCATCTGCCTTCATAAATTCTGTATCTGCTAAAATAGATTCTATAGTACCTCTGCTATCTTTTGGCACAGGTTCGTCGAACCCTATTTCTTTGATAACATGTTGCCATCGCGGAAGCGTTCTCCACTCATGTCTTAGTAAATAGGCAAGTGCCTTTTCTCCCATTCTTCTATATGGTAAATGCACCGTAAACAAATCAATGTAATCTGTTATCGATTCCCCATCCTTAAGATGAATCAATCCAGTTCTCATTGCCTTTTCCTTATAGCTATCAAAAGCCTTTCTAACTTGTATCAAATATAATAAATTGGAATACAGTCCATTTACAAGTGGTGTTTCCTTTCCAAATGGCCTATAGAAATCATATTCATTTTTGATTATTGTTGACGTGACTTTAGGATCCAGTGCTAGCAATCTGGGATTTTCCTTTATCAAAAGCGCAACTGCTCCTGCTCCTTGCGTATATTCTCCTGCCGAACCAACATCGTATTTTGCAATGTCGCTTACGACTACAATAGCAGCCTTATCATTATTCTCTTCTGCTCTTATCCAATTGGTGTTGTCATAAATTGCATAAGATCCACTGACGCAAGCAAACTTACACTCAATTCCACCTGCATGCTCAAAAGAACTATCGCCATAAACCTGTTCCAGCATACCGACAACGAATGAGTTTAATGCCTTTGATTCATCAAGACTTGATTCCGTTGCTACATATAGTCTACCGATATCGTCGGGATGCAAATTGTTTTTCTTCATTAGCTCTAGGCATGCATTTGATGCCATACAAGCCGCATCCTGATTTGTGTCCACCAAGGCCATCTTTTTTATTCCAATGCCACGTTCTAGCTTTTGGGGATCAATACCTCTTGCTTGAGCAAAATCTTTGTAGTCAATGTATAATTTTGGAACGTATATAGCAAGGTCGTCAATGCCAGCTGGCATGTTAATAATTTTTCTCATGATAGACATTTAAAGGTACTTGTTGATATTCGGCTCCAATTGAAGGAAATTCGATAAAAAATTGGCATGTTTTTAAGAAAAATGTATCATTTATCTTTTATTATTAAGATGTTTGTCAAAGTAATCATGTCCTTCTTTCGTCAGTTTGACATAGAAATTCAAACCTAATAGTTATGAATTATCCCAGATTTAGTATGGTCCAGCATTATATATCACTCGACTTAATGAACACGAATAGTCTCATACAAATTATTACGTTCATGCGCCATGAAACCAATTTGCTTAATAGCTGCAATAATTTTATCTGCAGTTAGTTCTGTTGATCTAGCTCCAGTCGCACTAACTACTTCTTCACCAATTAAAGTGCCCCCAAAATCATCTGCACCATAAGTTAATGCAAGTTGTGCCATTCCTATGCCATTCGTAAGCCACGATGACTGGAGATGATCGATGAGTCCTGAAAAAACAATCCTAGAAATAGCAATCATTTTTAATAATTCCAAACCGCCAGAAGGATATTTTATCATACCGTCTTCCTGCATTTTCGTATTATTTGGTTCAAAGCTCCAGGGAATAAATGACATGAATCCACGGGTTTTTTCTTGCAATTCTGCGATTTTCATCAAATGTCTTGCGCGTTGTTCATAATCTTCTCCCGTTCCATACATCATTGTAGCAGATGATTTTATGCCCATCTCATGGGCCTGTTTCATGATATTTAACCACTCGTCACTTTTTATTTTCAGGGGGCTAATTCTAGACTTTACATCATCATCGAGAATTTCAGCCCCGGCGCCAGGTAATGTATCCAATCCTGATTCTTTCAATCTAGACAGTACTTCTCTGGTACTGCTTCTTTCTACCTTAGAAATGGTATCAATTTCAGATGCGGAAAGTCCATGAATGGCTACATCAGGACATTTTTCCTTAATTTTCCTGAATGCTTGCTCATAATATTCTATCTTGAGTTCTGGATTGTGACCTCCTTGCATCAAAACCTGACTTATTCCAAACTGATCCCTTGCTGTCACGACCCTCTTTACTATGTCATCAACAGACAATGTGTACCCCTCAGAATCTCCAGGAGCTCTGTAAAATGCACAGAATTTGCAATAAGTTATGCATACGTTGGTATAATTTAGAATAATGTTGTTAACAAACGTAGCAACTTTACCAAACAGCTTTTCTCTCATAATATTTCCAATGATACCCAAAGCATAGGTATTATCAGATCTCAATAAACGGACACAGTCGTTTAAGGCAAGTCTTTTTCCTTGCAAAACTTGATCAAGAATATCACTTACATCAGATTTCTGGACCAACTCTAGCGCAAAGAAGTTCATGAACTATATGTTTCATGACGATTATTAACGATATTTATTCTTTACAAACATTGTTAAAAAGTGAAGATTTTATAGCCGATACGGACATCATCTAAACAATTTGTTACAAAGTATTGCTGGTAGTT
>DASUMD010000073.1:0-5920 GCA_036277875.1 Nitrososphaeraceae archaeon | reverse complement strand
TGAATTCTATTATTCCCTGTATCGACCACGTAAAGCCGTCCAGAAGAGTCAATAGTAATACCACTTGGATCATTGAACTGTCCATTTCCCGAACCTTGTGTGCCCCATTTTTTAGAAAAGACAAATTTTGCCTCCACAGTTGGATTAGTATTGATACTAATAGTTAGTATTAAAATAATAAACAAACTCAATACCCAAATTATTGCTAAAATTCTTGTCGATGGGATTACTATTATACGTTTCATTAACAAACGGAATGCATTATATCAATCACGTTATTAAATATTAACTGTAACTTTGTCTAAATCTATCACCGAGCAAACGATTCCGAACTAACTTCATGGAGTAATATCCGTTGGTCTAGTTCGGACTCTACTGTTAACTTGGTTTTTCTCAATTTTTTTATCATAATATTACATGTAAAACCCACATAAAAGCACTAATATCGGTACGGGTCCAGAGGGATTTGAACCCTCGACCAACTGCTCCGCAGGCAGCCATTCTATCCAAACTGAACTATGGGCCCCTTAATGTGTAATTATAATTCCTTATATGAACTAGTTGTGTATTTCATGCCCATTTTTCTCAACATTCATGCCTACATTGAATATATGATAAATAATTTCAATTACATTTTCTCAAACAATATATGTAGATAAATTTGATTAACTTATGTAAATCGATCTAATATGACCAAGTCCTTCCTCGATGAAATCCAGGATCACATACTCCTATTTGATGGGGCAATGGGAACTGAAATACAGAAACTCAAACCAAAACCAGAGGACTTTCCAAATAACAAAGATGGATTCAATGATGGACTTGTAATATCTAGACCAGAATGGATTGAAAACATACATAGAAGTTATTTGAATGCTGGTTCAGACTGCATTGAAACAAATACCTTTGGAAGTAACCAAATAAAACTTCAAGAATATGGATTTGGCGAACAGACGGTATCAATAAACAAGTCAGCAGCAGAGCTTGCAAATAGTGTAGTCAAGGAATTTGCAAACGGAAAAAAATTCGTAGTTGGTTCAATGGGCCCGACAGGATATCTACCGAGTTCCAACGATCCAGATTTAGGTAATGTTCCTCTGAATGTAATCATAGACGCATTTGATATGCAGGCGCAAGGACTAATACTAGGAGGTGTTGATGTTCTACTTATAGAAACAAGTCAAGACATATTAGAAGTAAAACTGGCCATAATCGGATCATTTAATGCGATGGAGAAAACTGGTAAAAAGGTGCCAATAATATCTAATGTAACCTTGGACAAATATGGCAAGATGTTACTTGGAACAAATGTTCAGTCAGCATATACGACCGTCAGCGACATGGGAATTTCTGTTTTTGGATTGAATTGTTCAACTGGACCAGTTGAAATGGAATCAAGTATAAGGTGGTTAGATGAACAAAACGAATTGCCCATCCTTGTCATGCCAAATGCTGGAATGCCAATTAATGAAGGCGGCAACGCAGTTTACAAAATGACTTCAAAGGACATGTCTCATCATCTTGGAGACTTCTTACACAAATACAAGAGGGTGAGAATGATAGGAGGTTGTTGTGGAACAACCCCAGAACATATCAGAGAACTCAGAAATGCATTAGAATCGTATAACTTATAATTCACAGACTATCAATTGACAATATAACCATTAAATGGACTTAAAACATGTACCCCGCGTTAGCTCAGCGTTAAAGGCTGTAGATTTAGTTCAGATTCCTGCCCCTCTGATAATAGGCGAGCGTCTAAACACGCAGGGTTCGAAAAAAGCAAAAAAATTAGTACTATCAGACGATTTTGATGGCCTCATAGATCTTGGTAGAGAACAGGTAAATGATGGAGCACATTGCATTGATGTCTGTGTAGCGACAACCGAAAGATCCGATGAACTCGAATTTATGAAAAAGTTGGTAAAAAGGTTAAGTCTTGAAATTGATGCTCCTCTCGTAATCGATTCAACAGATCCTAAAGTGATAACCGAAGCAATTAATCAAATTCCGGGAAGGCCTATCATTAATTCTATTAACCTTGAGGGAGATGGTTCGCGTTTCCATACTCTTGCACCTATAATGGCAAAATTTGGAATTCCTTCTATTTCCATGTGTATAGGTCCAAATGGAATGGCCAAGACATCCGAAGACAAAATCAAGATAGCAAAGCTACTCATCGATACTGGAAAAAAATACGGGCTAAAGCCGTGGCAGTATATATTTGATGTACTTACCTTCACATTAGCAACCGGGGAGCAAGAATATGCAAATTCTGCAGTTGAAACTCTTAGGGGAATTTCTTTAGTCAAAAAGGAAATTCCAGGTTGTTTTACCACTCTTGGTTTAAGCAACATTAGTTTTGGCCTTTCTTCGAATGCTAGAAAAATCATAAATTCGGTATTTTTGCATCATGCACTAAAAGCAGGACTTGATACTGTAATCATTAATGCAAAAGACATAATCCCGATAGGAGAAATAAAAGAGGAACAAATCAAACTTGCAGAAGATCTCATATTTAATAGACACACCAGTGCTCTTTCTGACCTAATTTATTATTTTGAGAATAAGAATGTTACTGTAACTAAGAATGAACAAAGGCTGGAAGAAATAAATAGAGATTGGAGTTTTGACAAACGTTGTTACTATCGTATAGTAAATCGTATCAAGGATGGAATTGAAGACGATGTGGTGGGATCAATTTCTGATAAACTTGGAAAAAAATTGAAGGAAAAGACTGAAAATATTCAAAAAGGGGAAATGCTAAGGAAATATCCAGAACTGGCGCATGACGCAGCAGTTGAAACCCTTAATGAAGTATTACTTCCGGCAATGAAAGAAGTTGGTGATAAGTTTGGAGCTGGGGAGTTAATTTTGCCTTTTGTATTGAAATCAGCAGAATGTATGAAATCTGCAGTATCAGAACTCGAGAAATATCTAATTAAGAAACAGGGAGTAAGTAAAGGTAAACTAGTTCTATGTACAGTATACGGTGACGTACATGATATAGGTAAAAATCTTGTAAAAACAATTTTTTCAAACAATGGATATACTGTTTATGATCTTGGTAAACAGGTTCCAATCCAACAAATTCTAGATAAAATTAAGGAAGTGCAGGCAGATGCCGTAGGATTGTCTGCATTATTGGTTTCTACCTCAAAACAAATGCAGTTTTTTATAGAAAAGGCAAAGGAACTAGATCTCAAAATTCCAGCACTGTGTGGTGGTGCGGCCATAAATAGTGACTACATAAATCGAATTGCAAAGGCAGATGAGGTGTACAGGGCAGGAGTTTTTTACTGTAAAACAGCCTTTGATGGACTAAATGTTATGAACAAATTGAGATCTCCAGAGAGGGATAAATTCATTCAGGAATGGAATACTAAAATTAGTAAATTTGATGAAAAGAAGACAACAGGAGTAAAAACTGATATAGCTTCACTAGTTAGTAAAATAAAACCTGCATCTCCACCAATTGCACCCCATCTAGATACACCAATAATACTAACACCTTCAGAAATTGATCTTGAGGAAGTTTGGCGATATTTAAATAAGAAATCTCTTTTTGTTCTGTCGTGGGGTATAAGAGGAAAATCTGCATCTAAGATGATAGGCGACCCAGAAGCATTACTCCTGGAGTGGAAAAAGAAAGTTATTGATGAAGTGCTTTTCTCACCAAGTGTTGTCTATTCTTACTTTACGTGTAACAATCAAGGGAACAGACTTGTAGTTGAATCAAAGAAACAAGGGGAAGTGGCTTTTGAATTTCCAAGATCCTCAAAACCAAAACACTTGTGTATTACGGACTACTTTGGGAAACAGGACATTGTAGCCTTCCAAGTAGTTACTGTCGGTCAAAAAACCGTTTCGAAAATTGAAGAACTAAATTCAAACAATAATTATACGGACGCGTATTATCTTCATGGTCTGGCGGTAGAAACAGCTGAAGCTCTTGCAGAATGGGTCCACCATAGAATAAGAAGTGAATTAAATATTGACAAGAATAGAGGATTGAGATATAGTTGGGGATATCCAAGTTGTCCTGACACCATGCAGCATTATTTGGTTTGGAAACTGATTGATCCCACTAGTTGTGGAATAGGTCTTACTTCTGCAGGTCAGATAACTCCTGAATACTCTACTGCTGCCGTAGTAGTTCATCATCCTGATGCAGAATATTTTATACTATAGATAAAGTAAGATTTCAGAGATAAATGACAATCAACGATTTTGTCTTCTCATGTGCAACCGATGATGTACCGGCGTACTTTACTTATGAGGCCGAAAGCATGCTCATTGTCCAATCAAAGGATGGAGCAAAAAATAAGAAAATGGATTTTGAAAAGATTGAGGAATTTATGAGTGCCTTGATTTCACATGAATCCGTACATGTGGTCATAGCAAAATTGATTAATAGTCAGATTTCCGATTCCTTAGATGACCTTGAAATTATTGTAGAAAGATTTGGTAAGAAATTCCAGGTCAGCCTAAACAATATGTTCTTTTCAACAGATTTTAGTGGGATTATTACCAGCTAATACATCTACTTTTGTTACTGCCTATTGGTGCATGCAGTCTTCAGTGATTTAACATAATTTTTTAATTTATTCTGTAAATGAATAATATTACTAACTTTGTCGCTATTTATCATCTTAATTATAGCGCTCCCAACTATGACAGCATCCGCTCCATAATTTGACATAAGTTTTATGTGATGTGGAGTGCTTATTCCAAATCCTACAGAAATGTTTTTCTTGTTTGAGCTTAATTTTTTGATGTTCTTTATCGCAATAAGTGTATATTCATTAAAAGAATTTCTCATTCCAGTGGTACCATATACAGAAACTACGTAGACAAAGCCTGTTGAAACATCTAGTGTTTTTCTTATTCTTAAATTTGATGTATTTGGTGCAACAAGAAAAATAGATGCCAGTTCAAGCTTTTTTGAATACTCTAAATATTCTTTTGATTCTTCAATAGTCATATCAGGTAAGACAAAACCATCTGTTCCCGCATCCTTAGCCATCTCCATGAATTTCCTGAATCCATTTTTTTGTAAAATATTGGAATATGTCATGATTACTATCGGAAGCTCGGGATATTTCTTCCTCGTCCTTTTTATCAGATTCAAACATTTGTCTGGAGTGATTCCATTCTGTAACGCTCTATATGACGCTTCCTGAATTACTGGTCCGTCTGCTATAGGGTCTGAAAAAGGAATGCCTATTTCAATAATGTCAGCACCGCCATCAACAATTGAGGAAATTATTTTCTCACAAGCTGCTGAATTCGGATAGCCGCCCATTATATAGCATATGAGACCCTTTTGTTTCATTGATTTTAATTGAGAGAATTTTTTCTCAATTCTATTATTCTGTAAATAAGACACTTACTATGACCTGCCAGTGTATTTTTTTCTAAACTTTATCACTTGATCTATATCCTTATCACCTCTACCGGATAACGTAACAATGATGTTCTCGTCTCTTCGCATTTTTTTTGCCAGCTTCATAGCATAAGAAACTGCGTGACATGGTTCCAGAGCGGGTATTATTCCTTCCAACCTTGAAAGTTTAAAGAAGGCATCCAGAGCCTCATTATCATTACAGGTAACATACTCTGCACGTTCAATATCTTTCAACTGGACATGTTGAGGACCCACGCCTGGATAGTCCAACCCAGCTGAAATACTATGTGTGTCATTTATCTGTCCAAACTCATCCTGTAATAGATATGTTCTCATTCCGTGTAGAATACCTTCGGATCCTTCATTCAGTGTGGCGGAATGTTTTCCTGTTCTGATACCCAGACCACCAGCTTCAACCCCGTACATAGATACATCTTTATCATCTAGAAACGGGAAAAAAGTACCCATTGCATTACTACCGCCTCCTACGCAACAGATAAGAGCGTGAGGAGA
>DASUMD010000072.1:0-7534 GCA_036277875.1 Nitrososphaeraceae archaeon | reverse complement strand
CCGTTAATCGAAAATCTTAATCGCGTCACTGAATTCTGCAGAAGTTAGTGGTGCTACTTTTGCAAGTTCAATATTTTCTTTAACATGATTAGGTTTTTTTTGTCCAATTAACGGAGCAATTACGTTTGGAGTTGATCTGGTTATTTGTACTATCTTTAGTAACTGATCGTTATATCCCAAGTAATCTGGTATTTTGGCGCCAAATAATTTTGCTTGTAATAATGGTACGCTAGTGAAAACTCCAATATTTAATCTATTGGAGGCTTCCAAGATCGTAAGGCCATTATCGACACCTACAGATTGGTTCTTGAGCAAATAAGCTTCTCTGTACACTAGATTGTATGGAAGTTGGATAAAACGGAATCCATGATTTTTTCCTCCCACTTTTTCTGCTATCTTTACCATTTCTTCCAATGAGAGATATTCTCTTTCTTTCTGAGAAAGCCTAAAACATGTCCAAGTCGCCATTCCATAATATTTAATTTTGTTACTTGACCTATACTCTTCGTAAACCTGAAAAACCTTTTGTATCATTTCATCAAATTCCTCTCTGCTTATATCATCAACCCAGCTCTCATACGCATTATGAACATACACTAAATCAATCGTATCAAGTTGCATGTTTGTCAACGATTTATCAATACATTTACGGATATAATTGGGATTTAATACGTTATAACCGGAGCTAATATCCTTTGAATCTATTATTCCCTGTGAAATAAACATGTTGTGCATATATTCAAGGACATCGACCGTAGGGTAATCTCCATCATTGGTAATGTACCCGTTTTTTGTTGATATGAAAACTTGATCCCGTGAAATAATCCTCTCTTCTATTAGCCTTTTTATTGCATTTCCAATATTTTTTTCTGATTTCATAGAACGATAATTTATGGCAGTATCAATTACGTTGATTGCACCCGACTTGACTGATTCATAAATTGCGTTCTCTAAATCCCTATTATCTTCTGATGTAATTTGGCCCAGATAAGTCCCCATTCCCAAACTTGACAAATTAAGGTTATCAAAAGACCGAAAGTGTGAGTTTGATATACCATTTTTAATAGCATTTTCCATATATTTTTTTGTACCTTCGGTAGTTGCAAATCCACCAATGGCACGATATTCGCTAACCAATGATATGGAAGTACTAATATCCATTTTATATTTTAATTGAAAAAGTTAATTGAGCAAATAACATTATATTTTAGATTGGTCTTAATTTCATATTAATGTCCAATACAAGTAAAGATTATTTGGAGAATCTATCAAAGGAAATATTAAAAATCAACTCATCACTAAGATGGATTGCGATAGCTGATTCTCAGGGCAAGATACTGAATATAACAAGAAGAGAAGGTCTCGATCCATTGATGAATCGTGAGGAAAATCAAGAATATACATTGAATGCGATAGCTCGACATAAATCAAGGTTAAAATTCGAGGATAAGTTGGGTAAACTCGTTTACTCGTTAGGAAAATATGAAAAACTGGTAAGGATTGTTACTCCTATAAATAATAAATATTATGTTTTACTTACAATTGACGTACAAGAACCTCATATTGATTCCATAATGAGAGAACAGATAATTCCAAAAATAAGAGATAATATTAGGAATTTTGAATAGCTATTTGGACTGCTTGTGAATATGAATTTGAATACCTATCAGGATCGTCAGGATATTGAAAAAATGTTATCTTATTTCATTAGTTTTTAGACTACTATTCAAAAACTAATTTTGAGAAATTATAAAGTTTTAAGGAATATCCGTCATATTCGTAACATGTCTCTCAAAGATCAAATTAACAGTGCTAGGAGGATAATTGATATAGAAACCACAAAAATCCTTTCAGATTCTTCGTTGATAGGATACGGTGGATGTGCATCATGTCATGTATTGTTTAAGCTGATTGAAACTCTGTCGTTAAATGAATCTGATGCTGCAGATCTATTATCCCAAGTACTATACGAGGATCCACAATTAAATGAAAGATTTATCGAAATGGTAGAAAAAATACATATGAAGGAGCGAATGATGGGAGTTCAATTTTCAATTAAGAGCAGGGAAGCAAAGGACAGATATATTGATGCAAATATAAAAAATGTTATTTCTGAATTAGCAGTTGATATCAAAAACTACGGAATAGAACTGGTCTTGAGGAAACTATTATTATCACTCGTCTCAGTCCAATTAGCACAAAATATAGGCGTAGATCATCATGCAGCAACTGAAGAGCTCTACTATTATATGAAAAAAAACAGAGACACTGATACTTCAATATATGAATTTATCAACAAGATATCTAAAATAGACAATAATGGCAGTTATTCATGAATTAGAGAATTAGATATATCACAGTATCTAAAAATCAATACAGCCTTGACACTTGCTTTTAAAAAACATCTTTTGATCAAAAATATAATAGATAGTTTTTATTTTGTCAATCTATGGATTATTCAAAGCTATGCGAATCTATATTCAATCTGAACAGCGATATACGTTATGTAGCGGTCATTGATGATACGGGATTGCCTGTTGTTGGTGGAATGAGAGGAGGCTTGGATTCTATTATGGATGAAAACAATGAGGAATTATATCTGACACACACAGCGTTGCGTAAATCTATGAGAGAAAGGTTTGACGATAACATGGGCAGATCAAGATTTGCTTATGTTGAAAGAGAGAAGATATCTATTCTTACGTTTTATATGGACAAGTATATCTTACTTGTAACAATGGAGCCAAATATCAATTCCCATACCTCAATTGACATTGCAGAAGACATACTGGATATGATAAATGGAAAAAAACAATGATCTATCTTGGAGGTAGCAGCAGTACAATATGATTATTTTTTTTGACCCTATTAATAATTTAACAGCAATTTTTAATTGTTCAATTTAGATATCGGTTTTCCAGTCATAATCCTTGTACTGGATTTATTCGGTACTGCGGTTTTTGCCGTAACGGGTGCACTCAGAGCAATAGAGCACAAGTATGATATTGTCGGCATAATAATTCTTGCAACCGTAACAGGGATCCTTGGGGGAGTAATGAGGGATACAATTTTGGGAATCTTTCCACCAAGTAATTTTTCAGATACTGTTCACATAGCATTGACAACAATAACTGCAATTATCATTTTTTTTCTTTATCATAGAACGAAAAAACATGAAAATTTGTTCAATATTTTTGACGCTGTAGGCCTCGGAGTTTTCACTTTTACAGGAGCCTCAATCGCATACTCTCTTTTTAGTACAAATAACGTACTAATCGTGATTTCAAGTTTATTGACAGCTTTTGGCGGTGGAATTTTGAGAGATGTATTTGTAAGGGAACCACCTATCGTTTTTACCAAGGAAGTTTATGCAGTAGCAAGTTTCATAGGTGTCATTATATTCCTTATATTGGTAAATCTAAACCTACAATTTGAATATGTTGCAATTGCTGTAATTTTCGTTACCACCGGCATTAGGTTAGTATCTATCAAACTACATTGGAATTTACCTAAAGTAAAGACCTAAGCCTGAATTTGAAAGTCCGAGGGAAATAACTTTAATTTTTCAAGACAACAACTGTTCCCCTTCCTTATCAAGGATTGATTTGTCATATCTTGAGCAAAATCTTACCCAATTGCTCTCCTCTTTCTAATTTATTATGGGCTTGTTGTACGTCAGATAATGGGAATACGGAATCAATTTTTGACGAAACCTTTTTTTCACTTACAAAGTCAATCAATTCTAACAACTCTGACTTTGATCCAATCAAAATACCATAGAGCTGTATTTGCTTTGAATAAAAAGATCTTATCTGAAAATTTGCATCACTTCCCGATGTCGTACCGCATATTGCGATTTTCCCTCCTCTCCTAACGGAACTAATACTTGTCTGTAATGTCTTCTGACCTGCATTATCTACAACTGCATCAACTCCTGCACCTTGAGTTATTTTTTCTATTTCTAGCGCTATTTCTTTCTTCTTCCTATTTATTACATAATCAGATCCAATAGTGTACGCAAAATTAAGTTTAGAATCGTCCGAAACAGTACTTATGATTTTTATTCCAAGTGCCTTTGAAATTTGAATCATGGCCATACCCAAACCACCAGAGGCTCCGTATACCAACACAGTATCATCTTCCTTTAATTGTAGTTTTTTAATGATATTCCACGCGGTAAGATATGAAATTGAAAGTGTAGCAGCTTGCTCGTCACTTATTTCATCAGGTATAGGTATGATATTTGTTTTAGGAACAATTACATATTCGGCATAACCGCCATTGTGATTGCTTAAACCACCAATTATTGAAAAATCTCTACATAGGGTTTCATTTCCATACTTACAATTGTGACAATCATTACAGCTAATTCCGGGATATGACAGGACCCTTGACCCTCTAGGAATTGCTAAATATTCGTCCTCCAATGAACCTACAATATCGCTCCCACAAATGTGGGGGAACCCAATAGAGATACCTGGAATTCCCATTCTTGTCCATATATCAAGGTGATTTAGACCACAATATTTTACCCTAATTAGAATTTCTGATAGATTTGGTACTGGAGTTGGAAAATCCTGTTCATATTTCAATACATTTACTTCGCCATGACCGTATATAGGAACAGCTTTCATAAAACTACCAGGTTTCTAAAATTAACCTTGAATATTATGCATTTCCTTTAGATCATCCTTGAATTGAAACAATTCATTTGGTATATCAGCTTTTATAGGATCTCTTAGTGAATATCGCTTACCATTTTCATTTGTTGACTCCCTTTTTGTTGTCCATATTAACGAATTAAAATCAACTAAAGCTTTAGTAAATTTGCACATCTCTTCATAGTCATTACTCTTCATAGGAAACTTTTGTAAATGAATACTTTCTTTAGAATAAATTGTAGTCCATAATTTGTCCGTGATAAAGGGGCATATTGGAGCTAAAAGTAACAATATTACTGAAAAACATTTATGAAGAGCATATAATGCCGAATATCTGTTATTTGGGACTTGATCGTTGTATGCGCGCGATTTTACTAATTCAAGGTAGTGAGAAGCGAAAATATTCCAAGTAAATTCTCTTATTTGTGAAGCAGGAATAAAAAAATTATATTCCTTATACCCCTTTATACATTCAGATACTAGATTTGATAACTCCCCTAAAATCCATTTATCCGAAGATAATAAATCAAATTCATACGATGGAATGAATTCAAAGGAGGATACAAATCTTCCAATATTCCATAATTTTGTCAAAAATTTTTGTGCCTCTCCTATCTTTTGTTCAGAACATCTAAAGTCCTGACCATGATTTGCTTCAATTGCTGACCAGAATCTAAAAGTGTCTGCTCCATGTTTACTAATTATAGGGAAAGGATCAATTACATTTCCCTTACTCTTACTCATCTTTTCTCCATACTCATCGACTCCATATCCCATAATCCAGACATCATTCCAGGCAAGTTTCTCGGTCAATTGATAACATCGTAACATTGTGTAATATAGCCACGTTCTCACAATGTCTTTTGCTTGAGGCCTAATTTGTGTCGGATATGTTTTTGCAAAAAAGTCATTATCCTTACCATATTTGGTTACAAACAGAGGTGATATACTCGAATCCATCCATGTATCAAACGTTCTCTCATCGCCAGTAAATTTATTGTGTCCACATTTAGTACATTTATCAAAAGGTGCTTTGTCTTTCCATGGTCTATAATATTTTCCCGGTTCAGGCAATATTGGTTCTTTACATTTGTTACAATACCATATAGGAATTTCTGTACCGTAAAATCTCCTTCTGGATATAGGCCAATCTATTGCAACAGAATCTAACCAATTCAATAATATCTGTCTATGAGAGTCGGGATAAAAATTCAGAGAAGATGCAAATTCTCTAAGTTTGGGAAGAAAATCAAGTTGTTTTATATAATAATCTTGCATCGGGATTATCTCTACTGGAGATTTACTCCTTTCGCACATTGGTATTCTGTGCAGGATCAATTCCTCCTTTACAATGTAGTCGCCATTTTTCAAATCATCAATAATATTTTTTCTCGCATTGTCTATGGTTAAGGTAGAATAACTACCTCCATTTTCACTTATTCTGCCATATTGATCTATGGCGACAATTTCTTTTAATCCCAATTCTCTAAATACCTGTACATCATTAAGATCCCCATAGCTACAAACCATTACAACTCCCGAACCAAATTCTGATTTTGCTGAATGATGTGGCAAGATTTTTACTTCTCTGTTAAATAAAGGCAAGGTAACCTGCTTGTTATGCATCTTCTCATATCTGGTATCGTTCGGGTTTACTATAACACATTGGCATGCAAAAATTAATTCAGGCCTAGTTGTAGCAACAATCAAATCCTCATTTTCATTTTTTATTCCAAACTTCAAGTATACTAGACTTGTCTTTCTTTCTTCATAAGTTATTTCTGCGTCAGCAATTGTAGTCCCACAGCTTGGACAATAATTATTCGGTCTATTTGCAGAATAAACCAGTCCTCTTCTCCATAAATTAATAAATGTACTCTGAGTTAATGCACGATATTCATTTGAATCAGTCCTATAGTATTCGTCAAAGTTAGCACTTAGACCGATACTCTTCATGATTTGGATCATTTCTTTTTCTAGATCATCTAATGAAATCCTACAAAGGTTAAGAAATTCCTCCCTGTCAGTCTGTCGCATCCTGATCTTGTGTTTTTTTTCAGTGTAAATCTCAACTGGGAGTCCATTTCTGTCTATACCAATTGGAAAGTATACATTATTACCAAACATTCTTGCTGTTCTAGCTATCATGTCAATTTGTGCATAATGCGCTGCAGCTCCTATATGCCAGGGACGTCCTGATGGATAAGGAGGAGGGGTATCAATTACATAGTTGTTTTTACCAGAAACTTTGAAATCATAGATTCTTTCATCAATCCAATTTTTCAAAATAGCATTTTCAATATTAGAATTCCATATTTTTTCATCAATTTTTTGTTGCATCTTTAGGTTAGAACTAATCCACTAGGAGACTTCTATTTAAGTTCATGCTTCAGAACTAAATTGAAATGATGTAAGGCACAAGCTATTTGCAACATCGCCATAAGGCATCAGTGTCATCTATATTATCACGAAAATTATCACTATTCACTTAATCTTTGCCAGAATATGTGCCCCTTTATTCACACCTTCATAGATGTAAACTCCCAAAGCCTCAACATTTGGAGGCATTTTTGAGGAAAGTAGTTTTATTATTATGGAAGAAAGATTCTCAACTGTTGCTTCTCCAGGCATAAGAAAGGTTGTATCTTTTGGAACCTGCAGGTTGAAAAAGCCGCGTGGACCATTAAATGAAACGTAATAATGAATACTATCCTCCTTGTAAACATATTTCTTGTTAATAAAGAACTTGTGATCCAATGTTGAAAGTGTATCTTTAATGATCCTTTTTGCGTCACTAAAATCGATGACTAGGTTATTCACCATTTTTCCAATGATCTCTACCATAACAGTAGATGTGTGACCATGTAGTATCG
>DASUMD010000071.1:0-3086 GCA_036277875.1 Nitrososphaeraceae archaeon | reverse complement strand
TATGTCTTTTGTGGTAGTACTAATCCCTATGTCTTGTTTTTCGATTGTGTCAAAAATGTTCCATTTGTGGGTGGTAGTATAGCTGCAGTTGCAATCATGGGAGCTCTTTTTGGATATTACATTTCAAAACTCAGATCATTTGATTCAATATTTCCAAATCTAATGATGGGGGATTTTATAGTGACTGCAATGTATTTTGGGGCATCCTTCTCTGCGCCTTCAACTATTGCCTCAAAAGTAATGATTTGGTTATTTGGTGTGTGGATTTTGGGTATGCTTCTTGCTCCATTCAACAAGGCCCATACTACCTTAAAGAAGGTAACCGAATACGGAGCGCTTGTTGCATTAGGAACTTTACTTACTGCACATTTTATTCCATTTTTACAAGAATATCAATCTTCATATACAGTTAGCATGATGGTAACTAGTGTCCTGAGTTTATTCGGAGCTGGCAGAGATAGATAAATTTATGTAAGATACTAAAATAAAGTAAATTCAAGACTAAGAGAATTTACTCAATCTTTTATACAATACTTCATGGTTACCGGTTGTATCGTCTTCCCATACCATGTGGATCCCATTTTTTGATACTGTAATAGATGGACATTCTGAGATTCCGGTATTATTACTCACATTTATGGGCTTATCGATGCTGGTTCCATTCATATTACTTTTAGTAAAGAAGATATCTTGATTGCCATATATATTATCCTGCCATACAATGTATGAATCGCCATCGATGATAATATTCTCAACATTTGACGAGTTAATGGAGGACAGACGAACGCTGTTTCCAAAATCGTTACCATTATTCATACTACTACTAATATAAACATGTTTTTTATCAACTGGCATTTTGCTAGTCCAAGCGACTAACACATGGTCAGCATTTGCAGCCACCTGAGTTTCGCCACCATCTATACCTTCATCATTTAGTTTACTATGGTTAGTGACATTATGTATTTTGTTGTAGTTTTTATGACCTTTAATGAATAAGATTTCTGTATCTTTATCGTTCTCTTTATCCCATGTTACGAAATATTCATCTGCATCTGCAGCTATCTTGGGAAACGTTTCTATGTCACCTTTGCCGATCTCTCTTAACTCTGCAAATGTTTTACCTGCATCATCACTCTTACTTAATAAGATGATATTACGCATTTCTTTATCAAAGCTATTCCATACTATGTAGACACTTTGTCCTTCCGCCGCAAGTTCAACATGATTTGGACCCATTGAATTCTGACTTACTATAGTACTATTAGAAAATGTCTTGCCGCTGTCAGAGCTCTTACAGAACATTATTTCTCTTTCACCGGATGAATCATCTACCCATACGATGTAGATAATATTTCCAACACTTGCGATTTGTGGATGTTCTGAAAATCCTGTGTTATTGCTTAGGTTTATGGGTGAGCCAAAAGTTTCGCCACTGTCGTTACTTTTTCTAAAAAATATATCATAATTGCTGGTTCCATAGCTGCCTACAGATTCTTGCCAAACTATGTATATGTTCTCTGATGATGAGCTAATCTGTGGATATACAGAATCGTCTTCATTTTGAGTTAGATTCTTTGTTTCATTGACAAAGTTCAGTCTTTCAGAGGGTTTTTCCTTTTCGTCAGTTTCTATACCACTTCCTTGAGCAATTGTTGATGATCCCATCATAAGTAATGTAATCATAAATACATAGTATGAAGGCACTTTCATAATTAATGATGGTGTGTCTTTCTAGATATTTATCTGTACATCACAATCATCCATTGACCATTATATTATTAGTTTGTTAATAAAATATCAATATAAGAAATTAAAATAATCTAACCTTTCATTACCTAGAAAGGGATAAATAAATAATAATCACTACTACAAATCAGATATTCTAATTCAAATCAAAGAATAAATAAGATATGTCAAATTTCATTGTTAATGGTGAGTGTACTTTGGCGCGATTCTTGGTTAAAACCCCTCTCAATCTATGATATTGAAACGAAATTTTGTAAGTCCTGTAAGAGAATTTTAAAAAATAAAGACTTCGTTACTTCCTGTGAATTTTGCGAAATTGGTATAATGCACGACAATTGTGCTAATGAACATATCTTGAAAAAACACAAGGCAGACGTTAGGAAGAAAATAGAACTACACAGGGATAAACCATTACATGATTTTCAATAATCACTGCCTGCTTAGAATTTACTAAATATAGCATGTACAGTTCTTGGCCAAGGGATGATCTATCTAAATTTCAACTTCGCTAACCAAATTACGCGTTAAAAATCCGTGCGAAAAGTCCAACGTCATGTTCTTAATTTAAGTATCGAAGAATACATTCATTTAAATATATGTACGGGTTTACAGAGACTGATTTTTTAGTCTAAAATAATGCACAAAATTGATGAACTATTTCACCGAAAAGATTATTTATAGGAGATATAGAATTTTATGAGGATGAACAAATACGTACATGTTTTGCTGGTTTTTGCAATTGTATTTACAGCAATGCAGCTTTTAGCATGGAGTACGGCAGAGGCTGGAAAATATCCTAAATTAAGAGCTGACGCGGGTGATGATTTCAAAACCTTCGAAAATAAAGAAGTCAAACTAGATGGTTCCGATAGCAAAGGTGCCTTTAAAAAATTTGTTGATTTTGAATGGGAATTGGTCAGAGTAAATGGTGCCAAGGTACAAAATAATCAACCTATTGAGATTAACAATAACGATGAAAAAACAGCATCGTTCATGGCTCCGGATGTTCCTTCAGGCGAAGTCACATATGAATTCAAACTCAAAGTAAAGGACGAAGTTGATAGAGAAGATGATGATATAGTGACCGTACATGTGATGAACCAACAAGCTCCTGTTGGACCTACCTGACGCTAGAGAAAGACGCTGATTTAGAAACCAAATAAAGTAGCTATAGCGATGAAACTGAGGTCCAGTTTCATCTACCTATTTATTTATTCATTCATTGACTCCACTTTTCATTTCCATTAGTTTTTGAACTCGCTTTTCCACTGGTGGATGTGTGGAGAATAGATTAGCAATAGAAGTTCCAGAAAGAGCAGGAATAATAAAGAATGCATTCA
>DASUMD010000070.1:0-2639 GCA_036277875.1 Nitrososphaeraceae archaeon | reverse complement strand
GATACTCAATTACTAATATGTGCTGAAAATTCTTACTCATTAATGATCGCACTGCAAGAAGAAAATAATTCTCGTAATTTGATTGAAAATCACGCCTTCAATCCGTTATGACCATTTACATATCCTTTTTGAATAATGTTTTTTGTGCTTCAATTTCTTTAGCCCATTTCTTGCTGTTAAATACACTGAATTTGTATTTCGAATCACCTATCTCAACGACTACTTTAGTAAGTATCAAGCCTTCAGAATTGACTTTATCCAGTTTATCCAGAGTCGAATTCAATAAAACATTCCCTATCTTTTTGTTCAGAGTGGTTAGATTTCCTTCTGTTTTTTCAAAAATAATCCTCTGATTGGTTAAACTTAGTATCCCACTACCAAGTTTTACCTCAGAACAATCTTCTTCAATAACTAATTTTTCTCCCGGATTCGGATCTACCTGTGGTACCACATTTTTATTCCCAAACATTGGTTATATTATCATTGCAGAATTACGTCGAATTACTGTTCAAAGGAGCCGAGTCAAACATTTACTTGACTAAATGGTATGACAAAAGGGCAATATCAAAAATTAGAATTCCAAAACCATATCGACAGAGAATGCTTGATCAGGATTTGAGAAGAAGAAGAACTATCAGTGAATCTAGAATGATTAATTTGGCAAAAGAATTTGGCTTACGTACGCCATACATTTATTTCGTTGATCCTTTTCGTGCTGAGATAGTCATGGAATTTATTTCAGGAACAAGAGCAAGCAAGGTTTTGACGTCAGCAATTTGTTTTGATATAGGAAAGTTCGTTTCCACTCTTCATCTCTATAACATAATCCATGGGGATCTTACACCAGCGAATTTCATTGTAAATAGAAAAATCACCATGATAGATATGGGACTCTCTTTTTATTCAAGCAGGAAAGAAGACAAGGCAGTGGATATAAGGTTATTTAAGGAAATTTTGAGGAGTACTTTTCACCATTCATTCTCTGAATTTTTTGACAAATTTTTAGAAGGATACAAATCTGTTAACTCAATGGAATTGGAAAACATTCTGGAGAGAATTGACGAAATAGAAACAAGGAAAAGATACGCCATTTCATGAATATTAAATGTGACATTTGTTAAATTATTTCACTGAATTGGAGGATCAATGGAGAAGGGGCCGATAGAATTAATGGTGGACTCGACAATGATTAGATACATCCAAACGCTTATACTATTTGCGATTTCTCGACTGATTCTGTGGACTTTGGATCGGGTATCGATACCGTTTATAGTTTCTATTCAGGAGATATAGACTGTAACGTATTGTGATAACATAAGGAATAATGATGGCTAAGTCTCCTGATTGCATTTTAAAAAGGGTCAACCGCATGCATAGGCAAAATCACAGATGGATGAATCTGCAGAAAAATGCGATTGAAAAGTAAATTCCAGTTTTTAGTTTTGAAGACTATAACTACTATACAAAGCAGAGCACGCATCTTATGACAGCACACGTTTCTCGGTTCAGGAACTGTGCGTGGAAACATATTTTTTATAAACTTTACGCCATATAACTATACAAGAATGAATAAAAGCGCCATTTAGCGTTCACGACTCTTTACATTATTTTCCATAATGGTGTGTCCAGTACACCAGTAGAAGTCAAAATTGTTATCACAATTGTCACATCTAATTTGATCTTTCATATTGTGATCCTGCTTACCTTCATTATCATTACTTGGTTGGTAAACAACTTTGTATTTTGGAGTTGATGTGGTTGCGATATTCGAGTAGTTGTACATCGGACAAGCTATGTGAAATTCTAACATCGCTCATTATTTTGACCTCTTTATCTTTCGTAGCCTGACTATACAGACATAATACCTAAACAAACTTTACATCCCGGACACGAGCATACAGCGTAGTTAAACTGGTTTCCGTTTTCTTCTTTTCCAATGTGGAATTCCATCTGTGGGTTGGAAATTTCTTTTTTACATCCTGGACATATGACCATAATCTATATTCTAATGCTTTCCCTTAAAATATCTAACTCAAATAATATTACTTATTAGAATTTCTAAGCAAAAAGTTGAACTTGCTGCTATGACTAGGATTTCACATCATTATTTCAATTGTGATGCTGTTGCTATTTGATAAACTTGGAACTCATCTCTAACCCTCTGGCATAATTGATTAATGGTAACAGGCTTTTCAATAAACGAATCTATAATACCTTCCTGCATGTAACGTTGAAAGACAGCATTGTACTCTACTTCATAAGCGCTTACAAGTATAGTTCTGACATTCGAATTAATTTTTTTTACCTTTTTTAATAATTCCAATCCGGTTAAGTTAGGCATTCTAAAATCTGAAATTACAAGAGCATATCTTTCCTTATTCTGTGTAAAGTGCTCCAAGGCAATTACAGGATCATTAAAACTCACAACAGATACTCCATCGATACTGTCACATACAGCATCGTCAAAGAGTTCAGTAATATCTAAATCATCGTCTACAATACTGACAATTTTAGTGCTACTAGACACTGGAAGCTTAGGCCTCCACTGTCAACCCAAACACCGCTCTCATAAGCGAAGTATAAAGGACCTTCAACTAGTTAAGTTTTATTAAATTGAAATCAAATAGAAATTATTCATA
>DASUMD010000069.1:0-2870 GCA_036277875.1 Nitrososphaeraceae archaeon | reverse complement strand
AGGAACGAATGGACAAATATTACAACTATGGGACCAGAAAAGAGACTCGCGGTAGATAATGACGCTCTAACATGGAATCCATATAACCAAAGATGGGATGAGGTTGGAGAGAACACTTCCAAAAGTAAGGTTATCATTCATATGGTATATTCAAACTGGCACAACGGTCAACCCATGAACAAGGCTGATCTAATTTATCCACTTTACTTTCAATACGAGTGGTCATCCAAGACTAATTCAAGTGATCTTACATATGACCCGGAGTTCGCCTCACAGGCCCAAATTGCACTAAAATATCTTCGTGGCACTAAATTTCTAAATGATAGTAATGTCATATCATTCGTTGACTATTGGCATTTTGATAACAAGGAAATAGCTGATTTTGCTTCGGTTTGGGCAACATCTCCCTGGGAAGTAAATGCTGCAATAGAGAGATTGGTAAAAAATGGAATCTTTGCATACTCACGATCAGAAGCAACTGTCAAGAACATTGAGTGGTTATCATTGATAATACCTAGTCATGCACAGGCAATAAGGCAAGAACTGGAAAAAATGAAAACAGAACGGTTCGTACCTCCTGCATTAAAGGATATAGTTACGGTTGACGAGGCTATAAAGAGATATGATGCAAGTATAAAATGGATTACAGAGCATAACCACGCAATTATTAGCAATGGACCTTATGAAATTAAGAACTATAATCCAACTGGGAGAGTAATATCACTCACGGCCTTTAGGGATAGCTCTTATCCATATGTAAAAGGATTTTGGTCTAACTATGAAACTGCAAAACTAGCGAAATTTGAAAAGATTCATTATCCAAAAATAGTTACAAGGGGTTTACCAGTATCTATTTCGGGTAATGTCACTATTGGTGGTAACCATGACAGTAATGCAACGTTAACGTATTTTATTTTTGATAAGAATAATCATCTCATAACTCAAGGAGAAGGTAAATGGATAGATGATAAGGGTAATTTCATGATTGCCATTAATGGTAGCTCTACTAAAGCAATGTCAATTGGACCAAATGAATTTGAATTATTTGTCAAGAGCAATTATGCACTAAGACCTGATATCTATAGTGGTATTTTTATAAGTACCCCAAACCTCATGATCAAAAACTAGCGTAATAACTCAAAAGGAATTTTTTTGCAATGCGAAAAAGTAGATGGCGTTCACTATATGAGTTGAATGAAGATGATGCATTTATTAAGATATATTGATAACCTAATAAAGTAAAAGCAATTGGGTCTGGGTAGAACCTTACTATTCCGTTCATTTAATATGTTTTTGGTATTGTTCGCAATTCTATTTATAACTGTAATTCTACTAGATTCAACTTTCGATAGACAACAGAAGGAGGCTATACGCAATCAAGTAATCGAAGAAGTAAGTCAAGGAACACTTAAATTTGAAAATTCAGCTGAAAGATCATCCTACATAAATAATCAAATCCAGTTTAGAGAGAAAACCTCTGGATTGGACCAAGATTCATTGAATCCCTCAACATTGGTCCACAGAGTTATAAGTGTAATAACCTTTGATTTGGGGAAATCTTCTTTTTTCACAACAGACTATGGCTCATCTAATGTAAAGGATATAATATTCGAAAAAGTTCCAAAGACTCTTTTGTTGTTTACTACAGCAACTATATGCGCTTTTGTTATTGGTATTTTTCTTGGTACGTATGTCGCTGGTAAAGAAGGATCCTGGTGGGATAAATTCAATTCAAATTCTGCAATATTCAGTAACAGCTTTCCATCATGGTGGATAGCAATGTTAATGATCTTAATCTTTGCCTTCACATTACATATATTCCCATCTCGGGCAACACCTCTCTCTTCGCCTTCTGATCCTACCTATATTGTTGATCTGCTATATCATATGGCCTTGCCACTAATTACATTGATTATTGTTTCATTTGGTGGGGTGGCATATATTGTGAGATATTTCTTGATAAACATCTTGAATGAAGATTTTATTCATGCAAAAAGAACAATGGGAATATCCAGACGAAAAATTTTATATTCCCATGCGCTTAGAAACGCTGGACCACCAATAGCTACCACAGTAGGATTAGCTTTGGCGGCTTCTTTTGGGGGTGCAATTATACTAGAAGCCGTTTTTGATTGGCCGGGCATGGGAAAACTCTATTATGATGCAATAGGACTGTATGACGTTCCAATTATAATTGGCCTCACTTTTATCTCCACAGTAATTTTTTTAGTAACAATATTCATTACCGACATTTCTTATACTCTGTTGGACCCTAGGGTAAAAGGTAACTAATTTATTGCAAAAAGAATTACTGGTAGGTCTATTAAGATCTCGTAGGGGCATTATTGGAGTATCAATTATTGGTTTTCTATTGTTATTGAGCGCAGTCGCACCATTAATCATCCCAATTGAATCCTATTTTATGTGGAGTAGTCCAGATTATTGGATTAATAATCCAAAAACAGCCGCACCTTCTTGGACTAATTTTTTTGGACCCAAAGATTTTGAGCATGTATCGTTAGATAAGAACGACGCAAAGGTTATTGCAGAATCATTAGAAGGGATTAGAACAGAAAACTATCGATTTGAAATCAATATGCAAGCCGATAGCTTTCCTGATGACATTATCTTTCTGTACTCAGTTAAATATAGTGATATCCCTCCAGTTTTGCAAATTGATATTAGCAGACCTGACAACAATACTTTTACTGCCTATTATTCGTCATTACCTCCAGCGAGTAACATGAACACTACTTTCTCAGACAGGATCTTTTCTACAAACGAAATTGTCAGAGAGGCTTTGAATCAATACCAAAGTTACTTTAATTATTCAATATCTGGTCTTGAACCACAAGTGGTAATATTTTCAA
>DASUMD010000068.1:0-5176 GCA_036277875.1 Nitrososphaeraceae archaeon | reverse complement strand
CCACTGCCACCATTAATTATCGGGTGATCAGAGATCTCTGCAGCAAATTTACTTGACCCGTCAAGTTGGTGACGTAGGATTATGATATCTGAATAAAGATCCATTACCCGTACGGTGTCCTGTAAACTTTCTCCTTTTTCTATTGAAGATGACTTTAGATCGGATATTCCGATAAAACTCCCACCAATTGATGCCATTGCTGCCTCAAAACTCATTCTAGTTCTGGTACTTGGTTCATAAAACAGATATCCCATTATTCTGGCTTTTCCTAACTCATCCTTTTCTTTAGGATTGAGCTTCTTCATTTTGTCCGTTTTTTCAAAAAGGTATTCTAGTTCATCTCGTTGAAAATCCTTAATTGAAACAATGTCTCGGTTAAAGAATCTATTAGTCTTCATTGATTATCACTATTATAATATGATAATCCCCCTTTACAAAAAGATTCTTATCAGAATGCAAATGATTTGATGATTTTCTATATAGCATATATTAGAGATTTTTCATTAAAATTTGCAGTTTGGACAAGAGTGAATTAGCATTAATCTTTGTTTTAATGATCTTGGCTGTATTATTGCTCCAACTCCAAAATGAGAATGTATATACATTTGGCCAAACCATGGATACAACAATTAGCAATTTTTCTAATTTGACTATGCCACTCAAAAATACTACAATAGCGGATACTAAATCAAAGACTCTCTTTCTTGACTTGGCCGACCAAAAAAACTACTCGGTTAAGACTGTTACCTATACTCCAAAATTTTTGTGTGGTAATGTCACTTCTAATGAAGGTCCGGTAAGACCAGGCCACTACGATACTGATATAAGCATACTTAATAAGCAAGATTATCCGATAAAAATTCTTTGGAATGTCATACCTAATGATGGTAATTCTTCTAATTCAATCATAAAGATTCTTGAACCTGAAAGCTCCACTGGATTTACATGTGGAGACATTCTTCCATTAGTTACTAATGGTAAGAACTTATTAGAAGGATTTGTATTGTTGTCTTTACCCATCAGTGGCAATATGATTAATGCATTCCCTGATCCTAATAATCCAGAAACATCAATCTTAAGATCTATTGATGAATTGCAAGCAAACTTGATTGATGTACAAGTTTTCTATACAGCAAATGCACTGCCTGAACTTCCTAGTGAAATGATATTCAGTAAAATTGATTTTAGAATATTAAGTGACCCTAGTGGAAAAATACCCCAAGGGTTATTGAGACAAGTGTTAGAAGTTTCCTTAGTGTCCAGTATTGATCAGATTTACGACCAGGTATTACGAGTAAAATCTCTATTAAAGGAAAGATTCAGCTTGTCAGATTCTGAAATGAACGCTATTAACATTCAAATTGAAAGATCTGATATAGATAGCCTTTTTACCAAAGATGATCATGCAATATCATCGTCACGTCTAAGTCCTAACATATACTTTAGATGAAATTAATAATAACAATTGACAAGCTGTAGTTTGGTATGCCAGTAATCAGATATGGTTTAATTTTCACTTGAAGAGGTATTTCATAATTAGTCATACCTTTAGTGCCCTACTTATCATTATCAATTCCGGTCCTGTAGTCAAATTACCTACGATAACTGAGCTGAAATTGGCGATGATTCCTGATGACAGGAATGGCGAGCCTCCATTGACAGTGGCAGGTTCTGCCTCAACTTGGAGTATTTCAGATATTCTGCTAATTTCAGCATCATTAGCTATTGGATGAACAATAGCACCAGCATTTGTAGTCACAACCATTGATCCAACCTGAACAAATCCCCCGATTGACATTGTTTGGATGGGAACACCCAGAGTATCTTTAATATCTTGATCCACTTCGCCTTTAAATAAATTTGAAACGATTGCCCCCTTATCATTCGCTGAAATTAAGTTTCCAATTGCAGTATATTTGCTCTTTAGTCGTTCTACATTTAGTCCTGTCTGCTTAAGGATTTGGATTTCTTCATCCGAAACAGTAGATGGTAACAAGATTCCATTATTGTTCATAACTGTCATTGGGCCCATCAATCTGGTCCCTGCTACTGAAACATGAATTATTTTTTCAACATCCAAGTATTCTTTGAGTTTATTTGTCTTTGTATCTGCAAATCCAAATGGAAGCAAAAGTGTATTATTGTTGGTCCGTGTAAATAAACCCACATTTGGACTTCTATAGACATCATATTTGTGAATCACCAAATGCTTAATCTCTCCAGCAAGTGAACATCATATGACAATATTTCTCCTTATGGACGACTGAGATAAGAAATTATCTATTCAAGCCAAATATATGATCTAGAATTCCTTAACATAATAATAACTCATTATTATTTCTATTTTGTTAATAATAATACATTTTCACTAAAAATAAAAAGTGGGTGGATTTATTGTTTATCCTGACATACAGGAGCTAAAACCACATTCTATGCACATATTGCAACCTTCAGTAATAATCAATCTTGCATTGCATGACGGGCATGCTTCATACTCCGTGTACTCATTAGGAGATGTCGTCATGTTCATTTTCAGTTTTGATTGAGAAACATTTATTGTAGTATCTGTTGATTCAATTTCTTCAGATTCTCTAAACACTTTTTCAACTTGTGTCATCACATAGTCTTGTTTAATGTTACTATGAATATGGTCAACTACATGGGCACTTGGTTTCACAATGAATTTTTTCTCCTTGTCATTTCCAGTGATATGTAACACCTGTTCGTGTCTAGACCCATCCCTATATACCGTCACTCCTTTTAATCCCATTTCATGCGATAATAGATAAGCTGCCTTTATGTCTTCGACTGTAACGTCTGATGGCATGTTTATAGTCTTAGCGATTGCATTGCTAATCCATTTCTGCCAGACTGCTTGAGCCATTAAATGATCAGTCCAGTGGACGTCAATGGCAGTTACAAATATTTTCTGTAGCCGTTCTGGAATTTCGGGCAATCCTCTTACTGAACCGTAATTATTAGCAATCTTTGTTAGGATTTCATCATTGTAAAGTCCATTTTCTTTCAGTACATTTTCAAATATCCTATTTGTATAGAAGAACCTTCCTACAGTAACTCGTTTTTCAAAAACAAGTGCAAAAACTGGTTCAACTCCGTTTGAAGTGTCGGCTATCATAGATAATGTTCCTGTAGGGGCGATTGTAGTCGTCCATGAGTTTCTGATTCCATATTTTTCTATCTTCTCAACTAGTGAACCCCAATCGTACGAGTGATATCGCTTTGGAATTTCATAGTAACCCGCCACTGGTATCATTTTTCCTTCTACATAATCAGTCTGATTGAATAAGGGAAAAGCTCCTCTTGCCTTGGCTATTGCAACACTTTCTTCCATACTATAGTAAGAAAGTGCCTCCGCTACTCTGTTCATAAACTCGTAACCTTCTTTTGAATTGTATGGTATCTCTAAAGTAAACAATAAATCAGCGATCCCCATTATTCCAAGGCCGATCCTCCTTGTCAATTGTGTATTAAGTTCAATTTCTTCAACTGGATACTTATTCATGTCTATAACATTATCCAAGAATCTGGTCGAAAGACGTATAGCCTGTTCATAGCGTTGCCAGTCAAATTCATATTTTCCATCAATATTCCGTTTCACAAAATTGGCCAGGTTGATGGAACCTAAGTTGCACGATTCATATGGATACAGTGATTGCTCACCACATGGATTTGTTGCTCTAAGCGGTCCTTCTTTTACATTAATGCAGGGATTGTATTTGTTGATATTATCGAAGAATATAACACCTGGTTCAGCACTTTTCCAAGCACTGAAAGTAATCAAATCTAAAAGTTGGTGTGAATCAATTTGTTTGATTGGTTCTTGAGTCGTTGGATTTTTGAGCGTGTATTTGTGATTGTTTTCGTTAATTATTGATTCCCAGAAATCGCTCCAAATTCCAACACTTACATTAAAGTTTTCGAAAATACCTGGTTTTGTTTTGGCAGTAACGAACTTTTCGATATCAGGATGCCATGATTCCATTATTCCCATATTTGCGCCCCTTCTTTTTCCACCTTGTTTTACCACATCAGTAATTGTATCTATGATTCTCATGAACGAGATTGGTCCTGAAGCAACGCCAGAAGTTGATGCCACAATATCTCCTTCAGGACGAAGATTTGAATAATTGATACCAACTCCTCCACCGGATTTGAATATCATTGCTGCATCAGTCGAAGATTTCATTATCTCTGACATGTCGTCTTTCATATCCAATACGAAGCAAGCTGAAAGCTGGCCCAGTTTTGCTCCAGCGTTCATAAGAGTAGGAGTATTCGGTAGAAAGTCCTTTGAAACCATCAAATTATTGTATTCGATAATTCTATCAGAATACTTTGACAATTGACCCTCCGCAATCAGCCGCAAGAGATCTTTAAAGCTGATTTTCATATGGCCGCTTTTTGCCAAGTGAATGTAATGTCTAATCAGTGATTCAAAATGATATCTGTTAAGATAGTGACTGCCAATTTTCAGTTTCAAGTCAAAATGATCTATTTTTTTATAGTATTCTTCAGCTTCAGTGATATTTTGAACCACTACATCACTACTCGAATACAATTCTGAATCATGAAGTAAATCAGGGATTGTTACGAGTATTGCGACTCGCTCAAAAAGTGATCTAGGATCTTCGATAATTTCATTATTATTATCTCTTAACAAATAGCGTGAAGCAAGCACTCTGAGAGAATTGATATCAAATGATTTATCCACTTCATCCAGATCTTTCTTATTTATAATCTTCTTCTTTTCATCCCTAATCTTGCGTCGCTCGTGTCTGTATAGAATGTAGGCTTTAGCGGTCTCTGAAAGACCTTCTTCAATTAGGATCGATTCAACCATGTCCTGGACATCTTCTACACTAGGTATTCGATTGGTATCTAAAACAGAAAATTGTTGGTCCATTTTTTGAACAACTTTTTCTGATAATTTTTCGGCAAGATTATAGTCTGCCTTACCTGCTGCCATTAGTGCTTTGTAGATGGCATTAGAAATCTTTGAGTTATTAAAATCGACTAGTCCTTTATCCCTCTTCTTGATTTGCGCGATTGGTTTTTTGTTAGTGTTTGAAGAATTCTCAATTTCCGTAATTTCCTTTGCCATAACGCTTATACAGCTAAAGCCTAGCTTAAAAATATTATTTTACTAAAAAATAAT
>DASUMD010000067.1:0-2126 GCA_036277875.1 Nitrososphaeraceae archaeon | reverse complement strand
CCTAACTGTACAACAACTGGTATGGCCATAACGCTCAAGCCATTAATGGACGAAATGGGACTGGAAAGCGTTTTTATGACTTCTATGCAGGCTCTGTCTGGGGCAGGTCGATCTCCAGGAGTGATAGCGTTAGACATAATGGATAATGTAATTCCGTATATACCAAAAGAAGAAGAAAAAGTTCAGGTTGAAACAAAAAAGATATTGGGAAAATTTAACGGTAATTCGATCATAAAAGCTTCCATAAAAGTAAGCTGTACTTGTACAAGGGTACCTGTTATGGATGGACACACTGAAACAGTATTTGCTCAACTCAAGAAAACTGCATTACCTGAACAGGTAAGAGATTCAATGCTCAATTTTTCCAAATCAGTGTCAATAAAGGATTTGCCCTCTGCACCAGCAGATTATATCATAGTTCACGAGGATCCCACTAGACCTCAACCGAGAATTGACAGGGAGGTAAATGATGGAATGACAACAGTTGTTGGAAGATTGCGAAAGGATACTGTATTTGAGAACGGTATAAAATATGTGCTCCTTACACACAATGAAAAAATGGGCTCCGCAAAGGGTGCTATATTGTTGGCCGAAATGTTTAAGTCGAAAAAAATGATTTAAACATGCATTATTGATAAAAAAATTAAATAAAATTGAAATTAATACATTTATTAACCCCAAAATTTACGATATAATTAGTGATTTCTATGTATAAAATAGACGATTTAGATCTTAAAATTTTGGAGGAACTCTCAAATGATGCATCTATTTCAGTTCCCAGACTTTCAAGAAAAATCAATATTAATGCATCGGTAGTTTACAGCAGAATAAAGAGACTAGTGAAGAGGGGAATTATACGAAAATTTACCATCTTGATGAATGATGAGGCGCTTGGATTTAACGTGAAGGCGCTAACTGGGATAAATATGGATTCAAAATTGAGAGATAATGTATTGAATGAATTATTCAGGATTCCAGGCGTTACGGAAGTTTCTGAAGTTACTGGTAGATTTGATATATTAGTAACGATGAATTCTCACTCATTGGATGAGATGCATGAGCTGATATCAGAACGAGTCGGTCGTATAGAAGGAGTACAGAAGACAGAAACATTTATTGAAATGAGAAAAACAACGAGGGAAATTCCGATTCCACCAAAGGAACAGGAATGAATTTGAATTTAGCGTTATATACTAATTTGTTTCCCAATTAAGGTAAGCTACTATTACTTTATTGTGATATACATTATAAGATAAAAAATATCCTGCGAAAGTTATACTGTAAAGAGTATTATCAGTGATATCACAACTTCAAAACTTGAATTGTGTTCCCTAAGTTAGAAAAGATTATTTAATCTACGTTAAACGATTATCCAGGATCAAAAAGTAATAATTAGGCGCTTGGTTTTGTTCCCAAATTTCCTGCTTGTCCTTGACCTTGCCCCATGCGAATCATCTCATTTATCTTGTTCTCAACTTCCTTTAAATTTTCTTTTACTCTTGTCTCCTGTTTACCCAGAACTACCAACCTAGTGTTAGCAAGATCTTTCTTTTCATCCAACTCCTTTAGTGTATCATCCTTTTTGGTTTTAATCAGTAGAGGACCAACACTCTTGTAGACCGCTTCATCCTGCTCTGATTTCTTAAGTTCCTCAGTGGCCTTTTCAATCTCTACAGATTCTGCTTCTAGTTGTTGTTTTTGTATCATAATAGCTTGCAAATTTTGCTGTAGTTGTTGTAGTCTAGTGAGCTGTTCTCTTAACCATGGTGGAATTTCTTGTTCGCTCATTTCTTATTACTTGACTTTACCATCATAAATCTATAGCGTTTTATAAATTTAGAGACATATACGATAAACTCAACAATCTGATGTAGGTATTAACAATTGCACGTATTGATTGTAAATCATTTGCACCAATATTAAGAGAGATTACTGCATTCTTTGAGGTAATGCTTATTTTTTCATCGCCGGTTAGAAATCTAGTTTCAGGTTTTAGTGCACTGCTGATAGTATTTGCAATATTGGAAGAAATTTCGGGGGGGAGGTGGTCTAGGGTGATTCTGATTCTAATATTTACTCTTTGTTCTTTCAAAGTTTACATCATAAGTACCGGCAGCTACTTTGTA
>DASUMD010000066.1:0-9782 GCA_036277875.1 Nitrososphaeraceae archaeon | reverse complement strand
GAATCTAGAGCTTTTGGCTTTCTTTTTATCAGTATCGCTATAGCAGTTCTAACTGGAACTATAATTAACGAATTCTTATCAACTCATGGAGTTCCAATTTACTTTCAACTACTTTCATGGATATTGGTATTTGCTTTGATTTTGGGAGTAACCTTTACGAAAATGAAGAATCTGTTTCAATCCATAAGAAACAGAATGAAAAATAGCATAAAATGGCCTCTACATGCAAAGATAATTAATGGTCTAAGCTGGGCAGGACCTTTTTTAGCCATTCCAATATTTCACCCATTTTCACAGTACTTGATACTCTTAGGAATTGGTACTGGTAACATCTGCACATTTCTTTTGATTAAGTATTATAGCAATTACAAGAATAAGGAACAATTTATTGTGGGAATAGTATCTATAATTATGATCCCAGTTTTATTTTTAGTTGATGTATTACTTTCTTCTGTTTTAGTTCATCAACATGTATTGGCACTTTCTAGAATATTTGTCGCAATATCATATGGAGTGGGAGGTATCTACGCATTAAATGAAAAATGAAAAGATTGCAATATGCATAATGAGTGGGGGGCTGGATTCGCTCTGTGCTGCTGCTTATATCAAAAACTACAAGAAATATAAAATAAAAATAATTACGTTTTCTTATGGTCAAAGAGCCAAACGAGAGATAATCCAATCAAAAAAGCTTGCCAAAGCCTTGAATTCAGATGAATACCGTTCAGTAGACATTAATTTTATGAAGGAATTGTACGGTAGTTCAAACGTGCTGACCAGCAGCAAATTATCAATTCCATCCAAATTCGACCAAAGTATTGTAGTGCCCATTAGAAATGCTATTTTCATAACAATTGCCGCAGCATGGGCATTTAGTGAGAATGCAGATTTGATTGTATTTGGCGCTCACATTGATGATTTTCATTACCCAGATTGCAGACCAAAATTTATTCAATCAATAACAAATACATTGAATATAGGTGAGGAAGACAAAATCAAAAATGGAATTAAAAGAAAAGTATCCATATGGTCTCCATCTATGGAAGGCATAACTAAATACGAGCTATTAAAATTGGGTCACGAAATACTAGGAGATACAATATTTGAATCATGGAGTTGTTATTCTAATGGTAAAAAAATTCATCAAAACGTAGTGCAATGCGGAGGATGCGAATCGTGTATAAATAGGAAGATGGCATTTAGTAGAGCAGGTATAGAGGATAAAACAATTTATGCAAAGAACTGAAAATAAGGCAAGGGCAAGAGTAAATGAGATATTTACTAGCATTGAGGGAGAAGGGATATTCGTTGGAAAGAAAACATTATTTATCCGATTTTCGGGTTGTCATTTAAAATGCAGATGGTGTGATACAAAATATGCATTACCTCTAGATAGTGGAATTGATTACCAAATTGATGAAATTAAAGATCTAATTATTAAAGAACTTCAACCATTCACTTTCAAGGTAAATTTCACAGGAGGAGAACCATTACTGCAAACTGAAGCTGTAATAGAACTAGCAGATTTCATAAAAAAACAGACTAACCTCAAGACATACATGGAATCATCATGTTTTAATTCCGAACTGTTCAGGAAGGCTTTACCTTATATTGATATTTGCAAGGTTGAATTCAAAACTGACGATTCTAAAGTTGTTGATGATGAGGAATATGATAATTTGCTATCAAACGAGATTAAATGTCTGGAATTAGCAGTCGAAAGTAACAAGGCTACTTACATTAAAATAGTGGTGACTAATTCTACAAATCTTGAAAGTTTCAAGAATTTGGTTTACAACATTTCAAAGAAAATTAAACCTTCGGACATTCTGGGCTTCGTAATTCAACCTAGTTTTGGAATAGACCAGCCAACTGTTAATAAGCTTCTAGATACTTATGATATTGTCCAACCCATGTTTCCTGAGGTAAGGATTATACCACAGCTACATAAAGAAATAGGAGCTAGATAATTAAAGGGGAAAAAGAAAATGAAAAAAACTTCATTTAACAAGAGAAAGATAGAAAAACTCGTTAGGGAACTGATAGTGCAACTCGGAGAAAACCCCGATCGTGAAGGTTTACTGGGAACCCCGCAAAGAATTGCAGATATGTATGAAGAAATTTTTGCTGGGTATTGCATGAATTCTGAGCTTGAAATTAGTTTTAGTGAAGAAACTGATTCCATTATTGCTAAAGACATTCAATTTTATAGTATGTGTGAGCATCATATGCTTCCTTTTTTTGGCAGAATGCACATCGCCTATACTCCTTCGGGCAAAGTCTTTGGGATATCGAAACTTGCACGACTGGTAGAGAAATACTCTAAAATATTGCAAATTCAAGAAAGACTCACAAAGGAAGTCGCAGACGAGATAATGAAAATGGGAGTTAAAGGCGTAACTGTGATTGCAGAAGGAGAGCATTTGTGTATGAAGATGCGAGGCGTTAGAAACAACAGTACAATAATAACAATTGCAAATCGTGGTCTAGTTGACCAAAATGATGCCCGAGCACATCTCTTAGCTCTGATATACGATTCCAAACCTAAAATACATACTGTATAATAAAAATTACAATAATCCTTATAAAAAAGGACTATTTCAATAGGTAGGAAGAAATGACAAATACCATATTTCGACTACAATCGCACAAGTTCAGTACTGACAATATACAGACAACTTTGGTATGTTCAAAATGCGACGAGGTTTTCTCAAAGGAATTTCCTCTGGATCTTGAAGGGCAGACAATTGAATTTAAATGTCCAGTTTGCAATTCTGCAGGTGAAGCGGATCTTCCCTATAAAAGCGCTGAAGAAAGAGAAGAGCTCGAAGAAGATTTTGATGAAGTAGAAGAAGAAGATGGTGGAGAAGAATTTGAAGAAGATTATTGATTTACGATATCAAACTACTTCCTGTTGCCAATCTTGATGTGATGGTTCTAATTTATTTCATAATTTCTACTTATATTATAATGGGCCTACTCTACTCTTTAGCGCCAATCCGTGACAATTGAGCTAAGAATGCAGTTAACTGGATTTCAGGATGTGACCCCTGAGTTAAACGATAGTCATATTCAGCTATTAGAGAAGCAAAGTCTTCAGGGTGGGACAACTTTAAAGCATACACGGCTTCATACGCATACTTTAGAAAATCGAATTCAGACATTCCATAGACTGTAGTTAATTCAAGTAGTTTGATCCTGGCTTCATTAAATTTACCTGACGTTGCCAACTTGATTATATCATTTACCTTTGATTTTCCTGAAAGTCCCAATGATGCTAGCACATTTGAAACCGTGATCGATCCCATTACAGAGGCAGTTTGAAGGATGTTTATTGAATGGCGTAGATCACCATTGGTAGATTCAAAAATCTGAGAAATTGCTTTATCATCGTACTTTATTCCCTGCTTTTTACATAATGATTTTAAATGATTCTCTATGATTTCTTTTTCAATTCTCTTAAACCTAAAAATTGCACACCGACTTTGAATAGGCTCAATAATTTGCGACAAATAGTTACATATGATTACAAAACGAGTAGTTTCTGAACTATCTTCAATTATTCTTCGCAAAGCTGTCTGGGCCTCCGACGTCATTTCATCAGCCTCATCTAAGATTATTATTCTAAATTTTCTTTCATCTTTTTCACTCGTCCTGATCTTGAAGACCGAGGCAAATTCCTTAACTCTCTCTCGAACCATCTTTATCCCCCTTTCATCGGAGGCGTTAAGCTCAAGTGTATCTCTCTTCCATTCTTCCCCAAGTAGTTGTCTTGACATACAAAGAGCAGTAGTAGTTTTGCCAACTCCAGCAGGACCTGTAAATAACAAATGAGGCATTTCAGCAGGTTCTTTCATTAGATTCTTTAGACTATCTACGATTTCCTTTTGATTGACAATATCATCCAATTTAATAGGTCTGTATTTTTCTACCCACATTAAATCAGACAAGTTTTTTGCCTCTACTTGTGGCATACTAGATGTTCAAATTATCAGTTATATATTCAGTCCTCAGACTGTTTATCTACTAGCTATTCGAAGACTATATTCCTAATATGTCATCATCCACCATTCTTACTCAAAGCGTATTTGAAAGCTTAAGAAACACATACTTGCTTGAATATCTTGTCGAAGAGATTAGGGTCACAGTCAAGTCTGACATAAAAATATCTATTAATGATATTAATGTCGATGCTAAAGAAGGCGATATCTTGCAAGTGCCAAGATGGCTCGCAAAAATTTTGTCGAAAAAAAATTTAATTGAAATTCAAGATAATGAAATGTCAAGTTATGTTTCTAAGGCATTGAATAGAGAACGAATATCAAAACCACATGACATATCGGGTATAGATGCGGACTTTTACATACGTGTAGATGACTTTCTCAAAAGTCTTAATGAAAAAGAAAAAGAAACTCTAATGGTATCACTTAATTCTTTTGTAATTTCCAGACTGGGAAAAATTGTGAAATTAGCAGCTGCTTCATCACTTTCTGCAGAAATGGAAACAAAATTATCTGCTGAGGAAAAACAGCTTTATAATTTTATTAACACATCTTCATTGGCCTTTAAAGAATCGGTGTTAGGCAAGTAAATGACTGAGCAAAAACAACAAACCACTTCGGCAATATCAGATGAATTAGAATCATTTCTGCGCGCATTTAAGGACAGAGAAGGAAATTACAAGTATTTTGACAGAATTAACAACATGATGGCATCAAGTTCTACTTTTGTTGTGGTTGATTATATTGATTTAGATACGAACAAGCCAGAATTGACAAAATTAATTACTGATACACCTGATGAGATGTTTGACGCTTTTAACAAGGCTGTATACTCGATATTGCGAGAGATTCATTATGATTATGCTCAGGAAATTAAAGACAAGATAAAAGTAAGAATTGGAAATTATTCGGTTCAAAAGGGACTTAGAGAGATAAATGCAGATGTAATTAACAAGTTGATAAGCGTTCCTGGCATGGTGGTCAGGACTTCTGAAATTAAACCACTTGCCAAAAAGATAGCATATGCATGTCTGAATTGTAATACACTTAACGAAGCCCAGCTAAAAGGTCTGGCACTAAAGAAACCTACAAGATGTATTCAGTGTTCTGAAAAAGAGCTTGAAATGGATCCTGAGAATAGTCTCTTTACCGATTTTCAACTGGTTAGGCTTCAAGAATTGCCAGAAGACTTGCCTGCGGGTCAACTTCCGCATTATGTAGAAGTTACTGTAATGGATGATCTTGTAGATCGGTGCAGACCTGGAGATAGGGTTTTATTGACTGGAATAGTCAGGATTGAACAAGAACAGACATTACAAGTAAGGACAAGTTTGTTCAGACTCCGCATGGAAGGTAACAATATAGAATATCTTGGTGGACTTGTAGGAAACAAAGACGGGAGAACTGTTGATAGAATAGCTATAAGTAGCGAAGATGAAAAACGGATCTTATCCCTTGCCAGTATGCCAGATGCTTATGATAAGCTAGTAGCATCATTTGCACCTCATGTATATGGACACGAAATAATTAAAGAATCTATTCTTTTACTAATTGTAGGATCGGTAACAAAAAAATTAGCCGACGGTTCAAATCGTAGAGGGGATATCAATATCTTTCTCGTTGGAGATCCCGGAACTGCCAAATCAGAAATGCTCAAATTTGCTGCAAAAATAGCACCAAGAGGTCTGTATACATCTGGAAGAGGTACTACTGCTGCAGGTTTAACAGCTGCAGTAATTCGCGATAAATCCGGAATTATGATGCTGGAAGCGGGGGCTGTAGTTTTGGGTGACCAGGGTCTCGTCTGTATAGACGAGTTTGATAAGATCAAATCTGAAGACAGATCTGCACTCCATGAAGTTATGGAGCAACAAACTTGTTCAGTTGCAAAAGGAGGAATAGTAGCCACACTTAATGCTAGAACCTCAATTCTCTCCGCAGCTAATCCTAAATATGGTAAATACGACCCATTTAGAAATATTACAGAGAACGTAGAGCCACTTCCTATACCGTTACTAACAAGGTTTGATATCATTCACGTTATCAGAGATAATGCTGATACTGAAAAAGATAATCGAATCGCAAGTCACATACTTGAAATTCATAGAGACATAGAACATGCAGCCCAGTCTGTTATAGAAATAGATCTATTTCGCAAATATCTAGCCTATGCCAAACAAATTGAACCAAAGCTCACAACTGAGGCAATTGATATTCTAAGAAAATATTACCTGCAGATGAGAAACGTTGATTCCGAAGGGATGATAACAGCAACTCCTCGTCAGCTGGAAGGTCTTGTACGCCTCGCTACTGCAAGAGCTAGATTGTTATTGAAAGATAATGTTGATTCTGAAGACGCTAATAGAGCAATATACCTTGTTTCACAAATGCTAGAAACTGTCGGTATAGATGTTAATACTGGCAAAGTAGATCTGGGAGTTCTTCATGGAAAACCTCTTAGTGAAACTTCAAAATTAAAGACATTCACAGACGTCTTTAACGGTTTATCAGGAGAGGACAAGAATGATGTTGAAGAAAAGAATTTCATTAATGAACTCGTGAAAACAGGAAAGTTCACAGAAGATGAAGCCAAAGAATTCATAAGAAAAGCTATGCAGAATGGACAAATATATGAGAGAAGAGCTGGATTTTATGCAAAGGCATAAGAATTGAATACTATCTGATTTTAACAATATCCTGATTGTTTCCAATCAGAAACTTTTCATGTCTTATTATTAATATATTAGTTAGATAGATTAATTCAATTTGAACATATGAAGGAATATTTGCAGGAGCTTTTACGATTATTAAATTATGATTCATTATATCCCCCACAAGAACTAGCATTATCAAAAGGTGTGATGAATGGTAACAATATCCTTGTTACAACTCCCACATCAAGTGGGAAAACACTAATAGGATTAATGGGAATGATAAATATTCTTAGTAAGGGAAAAAAAGTAGTTTACCTTACTCCATTAAAAGCGCTGGCCACAGAAAAATTTAATGAGTTTAAGATAATCAAAAATTTGAGTTGTTTTAAGAATAGGAAAATAAATATTGCAATCTCCACAGGCGATTATGACTCTTATGGAACCGAATTGATTGACAAAGATATTATTATACTAACAAATGAAAAAATGGATTCAATATTGAGGCATGACGCTAACTGGATTTTCGATGTCGGTCTCTTCATTATTGACGAAATACACCTGCTTACAGAACGTGAACGAGGTCCAACTCTGGAAATTATGTTGACAAAAATCAAACTAATGCCGCAAAGACCTCAAATAATTGGAATAAGCGCGACGGTATCAAATTCAGATGAAGTCGCTGATTGGTTACGATGCGAACAAATTCAAAGCAAGTGGCGCCCTACTGAATTGATAGAAGGTGTTTATAATTATGGTAAAGTTACCATGAATAATGGTACAGCTTTTGAAATTGATAATATTGGAGCCGTAGACAACTCAACCAGTGGAATAATTAGCCTTGCAATGGATTCGATTACAAATGATGGAGGACAATCACTTGTTTTTGCAGAGACGCGTAAACGTACTGTTTCACTGGCAAAAAAAACATCGGACACTGTGTCAAAATTTCTCGATAAATCTTCAAAACTTTCAGCCCACAAAATAGGTGTAGAAATTTTGAAACAAGGAGATGATACAGAACTTAATAGAACACTTTCAAGTACTGTTACAAAAGGTGTAGGATTTCATCATGCAGGTTTAGGAATAAAAAGCAGACAAATTGTAGAAAATGCCTTTAGAAATGGCATAATAAAGATTCTATTTGCCACCCCGACTCTCGCCGCAGGAGTTAATCTGCCTGCTAGACGTGTTGTAATCGCCAGTATTTTTAGATACGATTATGAATATGGCGGTAATATTCCATTGAGTATATTACAATACAAACAATTATGCGGACGTGCAGGAAGACCTGCTTATGATAAATATGGAGAAGCTATCATAATCGCAGATTCAAGAACCAATCCAGAAGATCTTTACAATCATTTTGTATTAGGAGAACCAGAACCAATCGTGTCCCAGTTAATGAACGAAAGGGCATTAAGAGTGCATGTTCTAGGAGTGATAGCTTCAAGACCTAAAATATTAAAGTCTGAATTACTTTCCTTTTTTGAAGAAACATTCCTCTCTAAATACCACGGAAATGATACTATTAGCTTTGAAATTGATTCACTTTTGCAGTATCTGAGAGACGAGGGATTGATAATCATGAGGAATGAGTTACTAATGGCTACTAAATTTGGTAAACGCACTTCCTTGTTATATATCGATCCAAAAACAGGTATTCACTTCAAGAAAAATTTGGATTACTATAATAGTAACAAAATTAATGACGGAACAAATTTTTTACACTGGATTTGTGACTCTTATGATTTTTATCCAAAGTTGACATTAAGGCAAAATGAAATAGAATACTTTGAAAGAATGTTTGAAAAACATAAACTGAGTTCATATGGACTCTCAAATTATGACTACTCTTTAAAGAATTTGATAATTCTGTTAGAGTGGATCGATGAATCAACTGAAGCCAATTTAAATGAAAAAATTGGGGTTGAACCTGGTGATCTATACAGGATGGTTGAAACAGCGTACTGGCTGTCATACTGTCTTTATGAAATTGCAAAATTGATAGGAAGAAAAGACCTACTAGTAGAAATAAATATACTACGGTTGAGAATTAGACATGGCATAAAATCAGAATTGATTCCGCTTATACAACTTGAGGGAATTGGAAGAATCAGGGCAAGGTCTCTATATAAATCAGGAATCACCAATGTTACTCAAATTGACAAGATTTCTGAATCAAAATTAGGATCCGTACCAAAAATAGGAGTTAAACTTGCAAGAAAACTAAAGAATCAAATCAAGAATTAAAAATGAGTGCAAAAAGATACTTTCATTATAGTTACAAAATGTGATTGAAAATTTGGTTTATCTATTAAATACTGTCATATATGGGATTATTGTATCTGCCGTCTCATTCTTAATTATATTCTTTATTACGCCTGCCTTTATTAAATATCTGAACAAGAAAGGGAGAGTGGTAGTAGACTATCATAAACCTGGAAAACCGTTCATTCCAAGACCCGCTGGTCCTATCCTGCTCATAGGAATAGTAATTGCTGAAATAATATTATATTTGTTAATACCGGATATAAAAATAATCTCTGTTTTATTAACAACTATTATTGGATTTTTCATTGGATATATTGATGACAGGAAAACTATGCCAGGTTGGTTTAAACCTGTAGCTTTGATACTGGCAGCCGTTCCTATAATAGTATTAGGAACCCACGGGAATTATCTTGGCTTAATATTTGATAGTGCATTCATACCACTGCTATACATTCTGCTTATTTTTTCTTTAGTACCGATAGTTGGTAATACTATAAACTCAATTGATGTATTCAATGGCGTAGCAAGTGGCTTTATCATAATAACTATGATACCATTACTAGTAAGTGTTATACTATTTGGTAATACTAATGTCTTCCTCATGAGTCTACCATTACTCTTTGCCTGTATTGCAATATATCATTATCATAAATTTCCAAGCAAAATATTTCTTGGAGATTCTGGTACATTGCTATTAGGATCAATGTATGCTGGCATATTAATTGCAGGAAATTCAGAAATTATTGGTGTCATTGCACTTCTACCCGCAGTAATGAATTCCTTCCTATTTCTCTCTAGTGTAAAAAAAATCGTAGAGCACAGGCAGGTCAAAACCAGACCAGTAACAATATGTGAT